>JAJNDL010000049.1 GCA_021156385.1 Moraxellaceae bacterium
CTACGACCGCGCGACCGCGCAGCCGATCAGCAAGCTCAACGCACTGACGCTGGTGGCCGGCGAATACCAGACGCGCGATTACTACATGAACATCGGCCCGACCTTCGCCGATCCGGTGGCGCGCCAGCTCTACGCCGAGATCGCCTCCATCGAGGAGCAGCATGTCACCCACTACGCCTCGCTGCTCGACCCGACCGAATCGCTGCTGGAAAAGTGGCTGCTGTCGGAGGCGAACGAGGTCTACAACTACTACAGCTGCGTGGAGAGCGAGACCAACCCGCGCATCAAGGCGATCTGGGAGCGCTTCCTCGACTACGAGCTCGGCCACCTCAACTTCGTGATGAACCTCTTCAAGAAGTACGAGGCGCGCGATCCCGCCGAGATCCTGCCGGAGCGCCTGCCCAGCCCCATCGCCTACCAGAGCCAGCGCGACTTCGTGCGCCAGACGCTGAGCCGCGAGGTGAACCTGCGCGCTGCCGGCACGCAGTTCGTGCCGATGGAGGACGAGAGCAACGCCACGCTCGGCTACCGCGAGCGCGTCAACCGCGACGGCTCGCCGTCCGAAACCGTCGCCGCCGGCTACCAGTGGCAGCCCGGCACCGAACTCTCCCGCAGCCGGGCCGCCTGAAGGAGGACGCCATCATGGAAAAGACCGTACACATGGGCAAGAACCTCACCGGCATCGCCATGTCGCCGCTGCAGAGCCAGCAGATGATCGCCGGCGCCGAAAACGCCACGCCCACCGGTGGCAGCGAGTACGCGCTGCACGAAGTCGGCAAGGACTACATCGAGGAGGCCATGCCGGTGGGCTCGGTGCCGCTGCCGGGCACGCTGCAGGGCGCGCTGAAGGCGATCAAGGACAAGCTGACCGGACAGCACACGGAGATGCTGCTCAACAAGATGGGCGAACGCCTCGCCTTCGAGCGCAGCGGCTCGCGCGTCTACGAGTGCTTCATCACCAAGTGCGAGGCGGCCGCCGCGCACGGCACGCTGCCCGACTCGCTGTCGCTCGATCGCGCACGCCAGTTCTGGCAGGAGGAGACGCGGCATTTCGCCATGCTGCGCGACGTGATGACGGCGCTCGGCGCCGATCCCACGGCGCAGACGCCGGATGCCGACGTCGCCGCCGTCGCCTCCATGGGCTGCATGAAGGTCATCCAGGATCCGCGCACTTCCGTCACGCAGAGCCTGGAGGCGCTGCTCACGCTGGAGATGACGGACAACACTGGCTGGGAGGTGCTGATCCGCCTGGCGCGCGAGATGACCATGGACGAGATCGCCAACCGCTTCCAGCGCGCGCAGGAAGAGGAGAACGTGCATCTCGCCGCCGTGCGCGCGTGGTACCAGGATGCGGTCATGGCGGAGGCCGGCATCAAGACGCCCGGCGCCGGCGCCCGGGCACACTAGCCACCCGCCACGAGGCATCCGCAGCAGCGCCAACGGCGCTGCTGCTTTTTTTGCGGCGCGCAGCAACCCGGCGTTGGCGGACAGCCGCCTGCGCGACAGCGCCCTGCTCCGCCACGCTGCCGTTGCGTCACCCGGGATGGCAGCGTCCCACGCACTTTCCGCAGCGTTGGCGGCAACAGGTACTGCCAGGTCCCGGCACCGTTTTCCTGCACGTGCTGCAAGGGTCCCCGCTCCCCGCACCGCCGGTCGCATAGGTCGGCTTGCGGTCTGCTGCATTCTTGTCCGCGGCGCGCCGGCATGATGTCGTCAGGCAGTTCAGTCGACCGGTTCCTTATCTCGCATCATGAAGGACACCAGCCTGGCGCCCCCGCTCCGGGGCACCACTCCTGCGCAGCACTGCCTGATGATCATCGCCACGGGCCTGCCGATTTTCGCGCTGCAGTGGCTGACCTTTCATCGCCTGCTCGCCCATCCGGATGCCGCCGTCGTCACCTGGCCGGCAGCAGTGCGCCTCGGCCTCGTCGTGATGGCGGTGACGACGCTCATCGACATCGCCATCGTGCTCTGGCTGTGGCCGCGCCGGCAGCGGCCGGCGGCGCTGCCGCGCCTCGAGATGCTGCTCGCCGTCCTGCACACCGGCGGTCTTGTGACCATCGGCATCCTCTTCGGCCCCTATACCTCGCCGGTCAACATGGCGGCGGTGATCTCGCTCATCGTCGGGCTTGCGCTGCTCGGGCGGCGTGCCGTGGTGACCGGCTTCCTCCTTTCCGTCGCCGGCCTCGCCATCTGCCAGGGGCTGGTGATGGCCGGCGTACTGCCCTACTCGCCCGTGCTCGTGCCCGGCACCTTCATCCGCGACGTGCCGCTCGCCTGGTGGATGAACTGGCGCGACCTCATGTTCGCCGCCGCGCTGCTCTCCGGCGTGGTCTTCATGGGCTGGCTGTTCGCACGCATCGACCGCCAGCGCCAGGAACTCGAGGAACTCTCACGCACCGACGGCCTCACCGGCCTCGCCAACCGTCGCCACTTCATGGAGCGCCTCGAGGTCGAGACGTTCCGGCGCGACCGCTACCAGCGGCCCTTCTGCGTCGTGCTCTGCGATGCCGACCATTTCAAGAAGGTCAACGACACCTGGGGCCATCACGCCGGCGACAAGGTGCTGCGCAAGATCGGCGAGATTCTTTCCAACCTGCGGCGTCCGCCCGATGTGGCGGCGCGCTTCGGCGGCGAGGAGTTCGCGCTGCTGCTGCCCGAGACGAACGCCGAGCAGGCGCAAGCCATCTGCGAGCGCTTGCGCGCCATGCTGGAAGCGGAGGAATTCGACAGCGACGGCCGCGGCGAGGACCGCCCCCGCTTCCGCGTCACCATCAGCATGGGCGGCGTGGAATGTCGTCGCGCCACCGGCGAGGACGCCCTCAAGGCCGCGGACCAGAACCTCTATGCGGCCAAGGCCGGCGGACGCAACCGCGTCGTGCTGTCGGTGGAGGCCTGAGATGGAGCGACTCGGCCGCGGTTTCCGGCGCAGCCTGAAGTGGCTGGAGATCCAGCTGCGCCAGCGCAATACCACCGCCGGCTGCGTGTTCGTGTCGCTGATCGCGCTCTTCGTCACCGCGCTGATCTGGACCATGCTGGTATGGGCACTGCTCGATGCGGAGGCCGGCGCGCTGTTCCACGCGCCGGTGCTGACGGGCATGCTGGCCTACACCTCGGTATCGCTGCTGTTCTATGCCGGCGTCGCCACCTTCAGCGTGCCACGCTACCGTTCGGAGCGGCCACGGTTGTGGCTGACCTATGCGCTCGTCACCTGGCAGCTCACTTCCACCACCATCGCGGCCATCGCCTTCGGTGCCAAGGACACGCCCTTCGGCGTCATGCTGCTGGCGAGCTTCGCGCTCGCGCGCTGCTGGTTCCCGATGCGCATCCTGTGGCCCGGCCTCATCGCCAGCGCGGCCATGATCGTCGGCGCGGAAGTGCTGGCCCAGCAGGGGCTCATGCCCTATGCGCCGCTCTTCCTGCGTCCGGTGGAGACCGGCCAGCCGCTGCATCCCTGGCTGGATATCTGGATGCAGGTCATCTACGACCTCACCGTGCTCTTCTACTCCGGCCTCATGTTCTTCCTGTTCGGGCTCATGGACCGCCATACACGCGACCTCGCCGACATGACGCGCATCGATGCGCTCACCGGCCTGCTCAACCGCGCCACCTTCATGCGTCAGTTCGAGGAGGAGCTGTGCAAGCAGCAGCGCACGCGCCGGCCCTGCTGCGTGCTGATGTGCGACGTCGACCACTTCAAGAAGGTGAACGACAGCTACGGCCACCCGGCCGGCGATCTCGTGCTGGTGAAGATGGGAACGCTGCTGAAGAGCGCGACGCGCTTTCCGGTGGATGTGCCGGCCCGCTTTGGCGGCGAGGAGTTCGCCGTGCTGCTGCCGGAAACCGATCTCGACGCGGCGCTGGTCGTCGCCGACCGTATCGCCGCGCAGCTGCGCGGGCAGGTTTTCGAGAGTGATGGCCAGCGTTTTTCGGTGACGATCAGCATCGGCGTCGCGCAGACACTGGCGGCGGATGCTGAGCAGGCCCTGCGGGCCGCCGACGCCAACCTCTACCAGGCCAAGCATGCTGGCCGCGACCGCGTGGTGGCGTCGGTTGCCGCCTGAGCGGGAGCAGGCAGCGCAGAAAGACGAACGCCGGCATATAGCCGGCGTTCTCGATTTGGTGGCCCAGGGCAGAATCGAACTGCCGACACGCGGATTTTCAAGTAGAGCGCCAGCCCCAGCGCGGCTGGTGGCTCGTCGGCTTCCCCAGCAAAATCGGAGCAAAACTGGCCCAACCCACTTACCCGATAGTCGCCTCCTCGGGAAGCGGCGGCAGAGGAGGGGAGCCAGGACGATCCGCGCGGCGTCGCTCATGATCCACCAATGGCAGCGCCCTTGAACCCCTACTGGCTTTGGCCTTGCCGGAGCAGGCAAAGATCAGGCTCGGGCTGGACCGGGAAACCGATAGCCAAGGAGGTCTCCTTAGAGGAATTGGCCAAGCCGTCCCATACAACCCTACAAAGCCAGAGCACTGGGACCAGAGAGAGACCAGAGGCCTCTCTAGCCACTTCTCAGAAAGTGAGAGCCCCTTCCTAAGAAGCCACTCCGTCGCAACATCTAACTACTCTCCGGCCCGCAAATTAACTTGGTCGCGTTGCGTGGCCCCGGCAATCAACAGGTGAATTATGGTGTTTCCCTACCTCAGCCATTGACAGCTTTAGATAGCTCTGCATAATTATAAAAGCCTGTGGATAACCATGGATTTACCTGCGATGGGATACAAAAAACCAGAGGAAGTCGTTTCCCCGAAGGGCCGATGGGAATATCGCAAGACTCTGTGCAACACCGGACAAGACGGCTTCAGTGTTGTTGAAGGGATTTGGGATGAGCGTCCCGTAGTGGCTATTCGCTGGAATGGGGATGATCTCTCCGGAAGTAGTGGCGCCCCACAATCCACAGGCTGGCCAACCTGGTTCATCTTACCTGCAGAGCTTCAAGAGGCGGTAAAAGACAAGGCCGTTTCGCTTAACAGCTCTATGCATTGCCTAAGGTGCGATTTGGTTCGGCCACCTGGAGCGGACTGGGGCATTTTCAAAGTGGAAGTCGAAGTCATTGACCCAGAGCTGAAAGATTGCGTGAGTAGCGGAATCGTCAAATTTGATCTGCCCCATCTGCCAAACCGTCTTTTCCGCGCGTGGACAGAGCAGTTCGACGAGTATTTCTCGCCACCAACTGAGATGGGGGCGCAATGGCAGGGCAAGCTAACCAATGGTTACTGGGTAGGAATTGTTCAGACGAATGGCATCCCGGAAGACAAGAATGAAACAACTCGTGCGATGGTACGAGACGCCCTTGTTGAAAAGGTGGCCGGCGCATTGGCTCCGTTTCAGGAGGCAATGAGAGGACAGCGTTTGTGACGGAAAATTCACCAGAGGCCCAGTTGGAGGAAGGATCAGAAAAGCTGCCTGACCCTCCTGAGCCCTTACCCTTTGAGTTTCAACCTGCACATCGGATCTTGCACCCGGTGACCGGCAGCGTCTGCTTTGGGCAGCTTGAAGTGATGCGCTCGCGAGGGGAAGTGGTTCCAGCTGGAGAAATTTACCTGCCTGCCGGGAAGCATCATGGCCCAAACCATGGCTATGGCGTCAGGCATATCTGGGCAGAACACGCAGTACAGCTCTCAAAGCTTGGCTACAGTGACATCCATGAAGTTGCACGATTTGTCAGCGACATTATTCAGTCCGGCGCCCCAGTTTATTGTGAATTTGGACGCCTCAGAAGCTATAGACCCGTCGTGCTACGCACCAAGCTCGGTCAAGTTATTCTCGAGCAACGTTACACGGATAAGTACGACACGTTAGGGACCAGTTTTTATACCGTTGTCACCGCGTTTGACGGGAATCGCGTTCATGGGACTGTTATAGGCAAGGTCAAATGAAAGCAAAAAAAAGACGCCATTTAGGCGTCTTTTTAGATGAATGAGGTGGTAGGCGCAGCGTTTCTTTAGCTTAAAGGGTCAGAAACCAACCTATCGGTTGCCACTACCGCAAAGGTGACGGTGCCTTTGCTGCCCAGTAGACTGACTTGTTTCCCGTCATGCAGTCAGCCTAGATGCTCTTGCGAACCTCTAGCTAAATATGCCCCCTCTCGGCCCAAAAGTCAAGAAAACTGACTATTTCAAGCCCTAAGAAGCCCCTTCCCATTTCCGGTAACCAATTGTTTATAAAGGGCTTTTCAAAAATTGGCTGCCGCTTCGTCCTCAACCTCCTCACCAAGTGCCACTCTTCCATCAGGCAGTCAGAAATTCAGCAAGATCTCTGCCTCCTTCCGCACCTAAGGCAGACTGATCTCTCAAGGCGACTCTCGACTAAACCGCAACATATATAGCAGTAGACGCCCCGACCAGTCTGCCACTTCCAATGCGTATAGAATTTTGCGGCAAAGAGCACCGCAGACAAACCTAGCATCGCCATCGCCATAAGCCTCATGGCCTCAGCCACGCGAGCCATAAGACCCGTCATAAACCCGGCTGCATCAAGATTTACCGAGTTCGCCCAAGCTGCTGTCGCAATGGCACAGGCCAGAAGGAACATTGGCAATCGATAGTGCCTCAGGAACTGCAATTCCATACACAACTACTCCAACCCTTGGTCGTGTCCAATTGCAGCACCGATCCCCGCCCCTAGAAGCACCCCAAAGGGGCCACCTAACAGACCCGCTAGTCCACCCACTATGCCTCCTGCGGCGGCATTGCTGGCCCGCTTCGCCTTCTTCTTGGCAGCAGAAAGCGGTGCAGAGGTGCGTCCGTACTTTGCACGTGCAGACTTCGTCGAATTTGCGCCCTTTGATCGGTTGCATGTTATGCATGCGGGATAAAGATTGCACAGCCTGTCAGTTCCACCTTTCGACTTTGCCTTGGAATGCTCTACTTCCCAAGCGCCTCTAGCGTCGCTAGAGTTCGCGTAATTCTTGAAAGCCAGCCTCTTACTGCATAGGTGGCAATGACCATCAGTGCGATCGTAAATAGCACTCAGCTTTTCGCTGCTATACCCCACTTTTATTCTCCCCGTTCAATTACGGATAAAGCCGTCCATTAGCGCAATTTTTCTATCTACCTTGCAGAAACTCTTTAATCCCCGCCCAAAGTTTGGCCCACCATGAAGGAGCGTTTTCTTTAGGGGTGGCAGATTGCGCTGGTAAGGCATGCGCTTTTTCCTGCTTGACCTGGTTTCGCTTTTCCACTTGGTAAATCCTGTCTTTCCGATCACGCTCCTGTACACGTGCAATTCGGGCTGCCGACATCTGGCCAGACCAAATAACCTTG
>JAJNDL010000050.1 GCA_021156385.1 Moraxellaceae bacterium
GAAGTGAAGAAGATCCGCGCGAAGCTGGGCCTGAAGTAAAAGCAGCAACACGACGAAGGGGCGCTCGCGCCCCTTCGTCGTGCCTGCACCACCCTTGCGGGTCAGGAAAGATTTGTGGGTCAGGCTTCAGCCTGACGACGGCGGTAAATCTGGCACTTCAGTCAGGCTGAAGCCTGACCCACAAGATCAGTGAAACTGCGACACGAGCGACTATGCCGAACGATACCACCACCCCGACCACCGCCACGGACACCCTGGCCCGCCGCGCGCGCATGCGCCGCCTCAAGGACCGGCTCGCCAACTTCGTCATCGGTTTTGGCGGCGTCTTCGTCATCGTTGCCATCGCGCTGATCTTTTTCTATCTGCTGTTCGAGGTGAAGCCGCTGTTCGACGACGCGAAGTTCGAGCAGGCGCGCACCTTCGAGACGCAGGCGCCCGTGGCCTGGGCCGACATGGACGAATACAACAGCACCGGCATGCGTCTCGCGCCGGATGGCGAAGTGCAGTTCTTCAAGGTCGCCGACGGCCGCGTGAGCGGCACGCAGCAGCTGCCGCTGCCGGAAGGCACGCGGATCGTCAGCGTGCAGCGCGGCGCCATCACCAGCGGCCTCGTCGGCGTCGGTCTCTCCAACGGCCAGATCATCGTGTTCAGCCCGAACTACGGCGTCAGCTACGGCGCGGACAACGCGCGCGAGATCACGCCCGAGCTGCGCTTCCCCTATGGCGAGACGCCGCTGACGCTGGACCGCAGCGGCCAGCCCGCGCTGCATTTCGCCCTGCGCGGCGGCGAGGACGACCTCAAGGTACTGGGCCTGGACAGCGGTCGCCTGGTGTGGGCCGAGTTCACCGAGCAGCAGGAGGCCGGCGCGCAGGAAGAGGGCGGTCTCGCCTTCGGCCTCGAGAGCGCGATGGACGACAGCGGCATGGCGAAAGTGTTCGCGCGCAGCAGCGCGGCCGCCATCGACTATCCCACCAAGCCCGTGCACGGCATGGTCATCGGCCAGGACGCGCGCTGGGGCTACGTGCTCTCCGGCACGGGCGACCTCGCCGTCATCAACCTCAAGGCGGAAAGCGGTCCCGTCATCTACCAGCAGCTCTCGCTGGTGCCGGGCGGCACCTCCGTCACCGCGCTCACCGCACTGCAGGGCAACGTTTCGCTGCTCGTGGGCGACAGCCGCGGCCACGTCAGCCAGTGGTTCCTGGTGCGCGATGTGCATTCCGAGATCGACCGCTTCACCCTGCAGAAAATCCGCAGCTTCCGGCTCGGCGATGCGCCCGTCACCGTGATCACGCCGGAAGTGCGGCGCAAGGGCTTCCTCGCCGGCGACGAGAAAGGCCGCATCGGCTATTTCTTCACGACCTCCGAGCGCACCATCGGCATCCGCCAGGCCGGCGATGCGCCCATCCGCGCGCTCGCCATCTCCAGCCGCTCCGAAGGCGTCTACGTGCAGAGCGAGAAGGGCGCGGGATTCTGGGGCCTGCACATCGAGCACCCCGACATCTCCATGAAGTCGGCCTGGGGCAAGGTCTGGTACGAGTCCTATGCCGCGCCCGAATACACCTGGCAGTCGACCTCCGGCGACAACACCTTCGAAGGCAAGCTCTCGCTGATGCCGCTCACCTTCGGCACGCTGAAGGCCGCCTTCTACGCCATGCTGCTCGCGGCGCCGCTCGCCATCTGCGGCGCCATGTACACCGCCGTGTTCATGGCGCCCGGCCTGCGCCGCAAGGTGAAGCCCGCCATCGAGCTGATGCAGGCATTGCCCACCGTGATCCTGGGCTTCCTGGCCGGCCTCTGGCTGGCGCCGGCCATCGAGGCCAACCTGCCCGGTATCTTCAGCCTGCTCGTCGTCACGCCGCTGGTGATCCTGCTGGTCGGCTTCGCCTGGGTGCAGTTGCCGCGCGAGAAGCGCGCGCTGATTCCGGACGGCTGGGCACCGGTGGTGCTCATCCTGCCCATCCTGGCGGCCGGCTGGCTCTCCTTCGAACTTTCGCGCCCGATCGAGATCGCCTTCTTCGGCGGCGACGTGCGCTACTGGCTGGAGCATTCCACCGGCCTCGCCTTCGACCAGCGCAATGCCCTCATCGTCGGCCTCGCCATGGGCTTCGCGGTGATCGCGCCGATCTTCTCGATCGCGGAAGACGCGCTTTTCGCGGTGCCGCGCCACCTCACCAACGGCTCGTTGGCACTGGGTGCCACGCAGTGGCAGACGCTGATGCGCGTGGTGCTGCCGACCGCCTCGCCCGGCATCTTCTCCGCGCTCATGATCGGCCTCGGCCGCGCCGTCGGCGAAACCATGATCGTGCTCATGGCGACCGGCAACACCGCGGTCATGGACTGGAACATCTTTGAAGGCATGCGCACGCTCTCCGCCAACGTCGCGGTGGAGATGGGCGAGGCCGAGGTGGGCTCCACGCACTTCCGCGTGCTCTTCCTCTCGGCGCTGGTGCTGTTCGTGCTGACCTTCGTGCTCAACACCGTGGCGGAAATCGTGCGCGCCCGCCTGCGCAAGAAATACGGCTCGCTGTAACCGCTTTTTCCTTCCCCCTCCGGGGGAAGGTGCCCGAAGGGCGGATGAGGGGAATCTTCCACAGGCCTGTGCCGGAATCCCCTCACCCCAACCCGGCCCCAGCCCTTCGCCGTTAGGCGAAGGGCGCTACGGTGGCCCAACGCAATGCGTTGCGAAACCCCAGCTCGCCCCGGAGGGAGAGGGGGTAAAAGAGGAATGAGATGAAACTGCGCGAATACTTCAAGACCGGCGATGCCTGGGTGTGGCTCAACGCGGGCACTGTCGCCATCAGCCTGATCATGGTGGTCGGCATCATGGGCATGATCGCCGTGCGCGGCCTCAGCCACTTCTGGCCGGCCGACGTGATGCAGGCCACCTACACCGACTTTGACGGCAGCAAGACCGTGGTCGTCGGCGAAAAATACGACGAGAAGATCGACACCGCGCAGCGCCTGCGCGAAGCCGGCGTCGAGCTGCCGGCCGACGTGAAGACCGTCACCCGCTACTCCCTCAAGGTCGGCAACCGCGATGTCGGCGGCGCCGACTTCCGGTGGGTGTTCGCCGACCGCCTGTCCGGCATCAGCTATCCGGAAGACATCGTCGCACTGGAACGCTACGAGTGGGGTACCTTCTTCGGACGCCTCAAGGACGTGAAGGAGAGCGGCAACGTCGTCGCCAGCGGCACGCAGGCCTGGGAAGCGCTCAACGACCGCATCGCGCGCAGCAACGGCCTGCTGGACGAGATCGCCGGCATCGAGAAGGGCGACGTCGGCCGCATCAACTACGAACTCGAGAAACTGCGCCTCGAGGAGAAGCGCCTCGAGCTCGCCGGCCAGCTCACCGACGCCGAGCGGGCACGCCTCGCCACCGAAAAGGCCACGCTGGAAAAGGAATACGACGGCCTGCGCGGCCGTCTCGAGAAGCTCGCCACCGACACCGGCCGCGACAGCGCCGTGTTCGTGCTGGCCGACGGCAGCGAGAAGGAAATTCCCGTCAACAAGATCGTGGCTGCGACGCAGCCCAACGCCATGGGCGTGGCCGGCAAGCTCGGCGCCTACTTCCACAACCTGTGGAGCTTCCTCGCCGGCGATCCGCGCGAGGCCAACACCGAGGGCGGCGTGTTCCCGGCCATCTTCGGCACCGTGCTCATGGTGCTGCTGATGACCGTCATCGTGACGCCGCTCGGCGTGATCGCCGCCATCTACCTGCGCGAATACGCCAACCAGGGCGTCGTGACGCAGGTGGTGCGCATCGCCGTGAACAACCTGGCGGGCGTGCCTTCCATCGTCTACGGTGTCTTCGGCCTCGGCTTCTTCGTGTATTTCCTCGGCGGCAACATCGACCGCATCCTCTATCCGGAATCGGCGCCGGCGCCGGTGTTCGGCACGCCGGGCCTGCTCTGGGCCGCGCTCACGCTGGCGCTGCTCACGCTGCCGGTGGTGATCGTGGCCACGGAAGAAGGCCTGGCGCGCATTCCGCGCGCGCTCAAGGAAGGCTCGCTGGCGCTCGGCGCCACCAAGGCCGAGACGCTGTGGCGCGTGGTGCTGCCGATGGCGACGCCGTCCATCATGACCGGCGTCATCCTCGCCATCGCGCGCGCCGCCGGCGAAGTCGCGCCGTTGATGCTGGTCGGCGTGGTCAAGCTCGCGCCGACCCTGCCGGTGGACCTGAACGCGCCCTTCCTGCACCTCGAGCGCAAGTTCATGCACCTGGGCTTCCATATCTACGACGTCGGCTTCCAGAGTCCCAACGTCGAGGCGGCGCGGCCGCTGGTCTATGCCACGGCCTTCCTGCTGGTGCTGGTGGTGGCGGTACTGAACCTGTCGGCGGTCGCCCTGCGCAACCGCCTGCGCGAGAAATACAAGGCGCTGGAATCGTGATGGTTGCCGGCGCCGGCCGGCACGAACAGAATCGAGACGAGATCAAATGAGCGAAGTCATGGACAAGCCCGTGAACGAAGAAAAACAGACCGCCGGCTCCGCCCCGACGCATGCGATGAACATCGGTGCGCTCGGCCGCGACAGCCGCATACGCAACCTCGACAACGAAGAGGTCTGCCTCGAGGCGAAGAACCTCAACCTCTTCTACGGCGAGAAGCAGGCGCTGTTCGACATCAACATGGTGATTCCGCGCAAGCGCGTCACCGCCTTCATCGGCCCGTCCGGCTGCGGCAAGTCGACGCTCCTGCGCACCTTCAACCGCATGAACGACCTCGTCGACGGCTGCCGCATCAACGGCGAGATCCTGCTCGACGGCAACAACATCTTCGCCAGGGGCGAGGACGTGACGGCGCTGCGCCGCCGCGTCGGCATGGTCTTCCAGAAGCCCAATCCCTTTCCCAAGAGCATCTACGAAAACGTCGCCTACGGCCTGCGCCTCGGCGGCGAGAACCGCAAGCGCGTGCTCGACGAGATCGTCGAGAAGTCGCTGCGCGGCGCCGCGCTCTGGGACGAAGTGAAGGACCGCCTGCACGAGTCCGCGCTCGGCCTCTCCGGCGGCCAGCAGCAGCGTGTCGTCATTGCCCGTGCCATCGCCATCGAGCCGGAAGTGCTGCTGCTCGACGAGCCGGCCTCGGCGCTCGACCCGATCTCCACGCTGAAGATCGAGGAGCTGATCCACGAGCTGAAGGACCGCTTCACCATCGCCATCGTCACGCACAACATGCAGCAGGCGGCGCGCGTCTCGGATTACACGGCCTTCATGTACCTCGGCAAGCTCATCGAGTTCGGCGACACCGACACGCTGTTCACCAACCCGGGCAACAAGCAGACCGAGGACTACATCACCGGCCGCTACGGCTGAGTTTCATGGCCGCTATTCACGGCGGATTTTCGTAGGTCGGGATTTATCCCGACGACAGCGATGAACATGGGGCCGATGTCGGGATAAATCCCGACCTACGACCGAAGGGAGTCCCCTCTTCGGGACGCAAAGCGGGCCTAGGCAGACTCAGGAGGCAGGAATAAACATGGTTAGCAAGAGCGATTACGGTCACCACATCTCGGCCCAGTTCAACGCCGAACTCGAAGAAGTGCGCAGCCATTTCCTCGCCATGGGCGGCCTCGTCGAGAAGCAGGTCGGCGACGCCATCACGGCGCTGCTCGACGCCAACTCGCGCCTCGCCGAGGAAGTGCAGACCAACGACCAGCAGATCAACCGCATGGAATCGCAGATCGACGAGGAGCTGGTGCGCATCCTGGCGCGCCGCCAGCCCGCCGCCTCGGACCTGCGCTTCATCATCGCCGTCGGCAAGTCCCTCACCGACCTCGAGCGCGTCGGCGACGAAGCCGCCAAGGTCGCGCGCTACGCGCTGGCGCTGGTGGAGGAGGGCGAGTCGCCGCGCGGCTACGTCGAGGCCCGCCACATCGGCAGCCAGGTGCGCGCCATGCTGCACGACGCGCTCGACGCCTTCGCGCGCTTCGACGCCGACCTCGCCTTCCAGGTGATGCAGCGCGACAGCGAGATCGACACCGAATACAAGACCGCCATGCGCGCGCTCATGACCTACATGATGGAAGATCCGCGCGCCATCTCGCGCGTGCTCAACGTGATGTGGGTGCTGCGTTCGCTGGAGCGCATCGGCGACCATGCCCGCAACATCTCCGAGCAGCTCATCTTCCTGGTGAAGGGCGCGGACGTGCGCCACACCAGCTACGAGCAGGTGCGCCAGCGCCTCGACGCCAAAAAGTAGGGCCTCTCCCGGTTCGTGCCCTGGTACGGACCGGTTCAGCAGGACGGGCGGCAGCTTCCGTGGCCCGTCCGCATTGCGTCCCCCCCGCCGCCGCTGGCATTGTGGCCGGAGTTCGGACGCGACTTTTTTTCTCCCCGTTTCACCCCTGCAGGAAAGCTTGGCCTTCCCGGTGCCCGCACGGCACCGCCGGAACCGGCCCTGGGCCGGATACGCCCGGAACGGACAGCGTCCCCAACCCGGTCCGCCGGTCCTGTCAGGAATTACCGCATGCCCCTCCGGCATCGTTTGCGGCGCGCCCCGTGCCGCCCCCTCTCTTCTCCCGCCCGCGCGCGCGTCGGCGCCCCGGCCTTGCCGCGTGCGCTGTCCGCTCCGCGGGCAGGCGCCCCGTGTGACGCCGGTGCCGTGTTCCACCGCAGCGCGCTGGGCGCTGCCGTGCTGCTGGCCCTCGCGAGCGCTGCGCAGGCGCTGCCCCAGGACGGCAGCGTCATCGCCGGCAGCGGCAGCATCGGCACCGCCGGCAATGCGATGACCGTCACGCAGCACACGCAGAAGCTCATCATCGACTGGCAGGGCTTCGGCATCGCCGCCGGCGAGTCCGTGCAGTTCATCCAGCCGGGCAGCGATGCCGTCGCGCTGAACCGCGTGCTCGGCAACAACGCCTCGGCAATCTTCGGCAGCCTCTCGGCCAACGGCCAGGTCTTCCTCGTCAATCCCAACGGCATCCTCTTTGGCAGCGGCGCCCAAGTGAATGTCGGCGGCCTCGTCGCCTCCACGCTCGGCATCAGCAATAACGATTTCCTGGCGGGCAATTATTCCTTCGCCGGCAGCGGCGGCAGCGTCGTCAACCAGGGCGCGCTCACGGCGGCTGATGGCGGTGTCATCGCGCTGCTCGCGCCGGAAGTGCGCAACGAAGGGATCATCGTCGCGAAAGAAGGGAGCATCGGTCTCGGCGCCGGCACGCGCGTAACGCTGGGCTTCGCCAACGGCTTCACGCTGGAGGTGGAAGAAAGCGCGCTCAATGCCGTGATCGAAAACCGCCATGCGCTGCGCGCCGAAGGCGGCGCCTGGATGCCAGCGGCACGCAGGGCGGCGACATCACGATCACGGGCAGCGACCTCGCCCTCGTCGGGGCGCAAATCAGTGCCGACGGCGACAGCGGCGGCGGCCGCATCCGCATCGGCGGCGATTTCCAGGGCGCCAACGCGGCACTGCCGAATGCACGCACGACCTTCATCGACGCCGGCAGCGTGCTCAGCGCCGACGCCACCGCGCAGGGCGATGGCGGCCGCATCATCGTCTGGTCCGACGCGCGCACCGTCTTCAACGGCCGCCTCAGTGCACGCGGCGGCGCGCAAGGCGGCGACGGCGGCTTTGCCGAAGTTTCCGGCAAGCAGGCGCTGGGCTTTGCCGGTCACGCCAGCCTGCAGGCGATGCAGGGAACGCACGGCACGCTCCTGCTCGATCCCCGCGACATCGTCATCAGCAGCAGCGCGGCCACGCTCGCACTCGGCGGCGACATCGCCTACGGCGACGACCCCGGGCAGGACCTCGCGCTGCATCCCGACGCCCTGCTCGGCATCCTGAACAGGCCAGCGACGGCGGCGACCTCACCCTGCAGGCCGGGCGCAGCCTCGCCCTCAATGCCGTCCTCAGCACCGACAACGGTTCGTTGACGCTGATCGCCAACGATCTCGCCGGCAACGGCGTGGTCGCTGCCGACCGCGCGCCAGGCAACGCCAGCCTCAGCGTGGCCGCCGCCATCGATGCCGGCAGCGGCGATGTCAGCCTGCAGCTGCGCAACGGCCAGGCCAATGCCGGCGGCACGCTGAGCGTGACCGGCGCCATCAGCGCCAACACCATCGCCATCCGGCAGGACAGCGGCGCCGGCTTCACGCTCGACGCACCGCTCGCCAGCACCGCCACCAGCGGTACCGGCATCGAGATCGTGGTGCCCACCTTCACCGCGCTCACCAACGGCGCGCTCGGCAGCGCCACCGGCAGCCGCTGGCTGGTGTGGTCCGGCGACCCGGCGGATGACAGCCGCCGCTCCCTCGCTTACGACTTCAAGCAGTACAACGCCGTGCACGGCAGCGCGAGCGTGCTGGGCAGCGGCAACGGCTTCCTCTACGGCGTGGCGCCGGTCATCGACCGGAATGCGCTCACCGGCACCGGCAAGGTCTACGATGGCACCACGGCCTTCACCGGCGCGCTGGATTTCGCCGCAAGCGACGCCATCGATGGCGACACCGTCACCTTTGCCGCCGCCATTGCCGCTTTCGCCGACCGGAATGCCGGCAGCGCCAAAGCCGTGAACCTCACCGGTGTCACGCTGGCCGGCGCCAGCGACGGCAGTGCCGCCGTCTACGGCTACCAGTTCACCGGCAGCGGCGCGGCCACCGCGGCCATCACGTCGAAGACGGTGAATGCCACCGGCATCGTCGCCAACGACAAGGTCTACGACGGCACCGCGACGGCGACGCTGGACCTCGGCGGCGCCGTGCTCAGCGGCAGCGTGGCCGGCGACGCGGTGGTGCTCGCCACCGGCGCCGCCAGTGCGACCTTCGACAACCACTATGCCAGCGTCGGCAAGATCGTGACCGTGAACGGCCTTGCGCTCACCGGCGCCGATGCCGGCAACTACAGCCTCGCCGCCACCACCACGACGGCGACCATCCAGCGCAAGCCCCTCCTGGCCACCGGCATCACGGCCAGCGACCGCGTCTACGACGGCACTACGGGAGCCACGCTGAACGTGGAGGGCGTCGGCCTCAGCGGCGCGGTCGGTGCCGATCGCGTGGCCCTCAGCCCCAGCATCATCACTGGCGCCTTCGCCGACCGCCACGCGGGCAGCGACAAGAGTGTCATCGTTACCATCGCCGGCTTCGGCCTCACCGGCGCCGAATCAGGCAACTACACGCTGGCGCCCTACACCACTACGGCCACCATCACGCCGATCGGGCTCAGCGCCGCCGGTATCACCGCGCTGGACAAGGTGTTCGACGGCACCACGGTCGCCACGCTGGACTTGAGCGGCGCCAGCCTGGCCGGCATCCTCGCCGGCGATGATGTGTGGCTGGCCGCGAGCGGCGCCTTCGGCAGCTTCGCCGACCGCAACGTCGGCAGCGACAAGACGGTCACGGTGTCGGCGCTGACGCTGTTCGGCAGCGATGCCGGCAACTACAGCTTCAACACGTACACCACCACCGCCGACATCACGCCGAAGGCGCTCACCATCACGGCGAATGACCAGCGCATCGTCACCGGCCAGGCCGTGCCGGCCTTCGACTACCGCATCGACGGCCTCATCGCCAGCGATACCGCCGCGGTGATCAGCGGCCTGCAG
>JAJNDL010000440.1 GCA_021156385.1 Moraxellaceae bacterium
GGTGGGCGCTACGGCGCTGGCTGAAGTCCGGCATGACGGGCTGGATTTGCCTGTTCGCACAGGCGGTGCGCCTTGCCCGCGGGGCCTCACTTTCTTTTGCTTCGCCAAAAGAAAGTAAGCAAAGAAAAGGCGATGACGTCGTTTGAGGTGACTGTGGTGGGGATGAGGCAAAAGGCTTCGGGTTGATTTCTGGCCCAGGTTTTTAAGGGCCATCTCCGAGGCCGGCAGAGGGGCTTTGCCAGCGGTGCCCCGGAAGCGCTCTCGCTAGCGGCAAAGAACTTTCGCCACCAAAAAACTGCGCTACCCAAGCTGCCTTCAATGTCCTGTCGCCGGCCTCGCAGCGGGTTACTCAAGACCCGGGCCAAAAAGGGGCCCGAAGCTCCAGACTGATGTCCACTCCGCGCACATAGCCGACGCCATAATCGCCTTTTCTTTGCTTACTTTCTTTTGGCGAAGCAAAAGAAAGTAAGGCCCCGCGGGCGAGGCGCACCGCCTGTGCGAACAGGCAAATCCAGCACGTCATGCCGGACTTCAGCCAGCGCCGTAGCGCCCACCCGGGCAACGGTTAAGACCCCAGCAGCGCCCTAGCGCCCACCCGGGCAAACAAAAAAGCCCAGCCGCGCCAAATCCCCCACCCCAGGCACCCCAGCCATCTGCGCCAGCCTCCCACCCCAGGCCCACCAAAAAGGCCCGCCTCACCTCCCGTCCCGCACCGGCCGGCGGGGGCGGGTTACCGTACCCACTGCAGAGCGGGCGACTGTGGCAGAATCCGCGCCTGCCGGCCGCCGGCGCCGCCTTCCACTACCTTCCGGGACGCATGAAAACACCCAAACGCCTCGAGCCCCTCGTCCACGACGGGCTGGTGGACGAAGTCATCGAGCAGTTGAAGAGCGGCAAGGAAGCCACCGTCTATCTCGTGCGCAGCAAGGGCGTGCTGCGCTGCGCCAAGGTCTACAAGGAGGCGCAGCGAAGGCCGCAAGGTGAAGAGCACCCGCCTGGCGCGCGCCATGGAGAAGGGCTCGCGCTTCGGCCGCGAGGAGCTGGAGAGCGCCTGGCAGAACGCCGAGGTCAGTGCCCTCTACCGGCTGGCCGACGCCGGCGTGCGCGTGCCGGTGCCCTACGGCTGCTTCGACGGCGTGCTGCTCATGGAGATGGTGAGCGACGGCGCCGGCCATCCCGCCCCGCGCCTGTCCGAAGTCGACTTCACGCCGGAGGAGGCGCGCGACTGCCACGGCCGCCTGCTGCGCGAGGTCGTGCGCATGCTCTGCGCCGGGCTCGTGCACGGCGACCTCTCCGAATACAACATCCTGATGGACCCGCAGGGCCCGGTGATCATCGACCTGCCGCAGGCCGTGGATGCCGCCGGCAACAACCATGCGCGGCCCATGCTGGAGCGCGACGTCGCCAACCTCGCCAGTTTCTTCGGACAGTTCGCCCCGGAGCTGCTGGAGAGCCGTTACGGTGCGGAAATCTGGGCGCTGTACGAAAGTGGCGAGCTGACCCCGGAAAGCGAGCTCACCGGCATGGTCGAGGACGACGACACCCCGGCCGACCTCGACAGCCTGCTGCGCGAGATCATGGACGCCCGCGAGGAAGCCGAGCGCCGGCGCGAACGCGAAGCCGGCCACGACGACTGACTCCTGCCCCATCCTTTTCACGGCCTGCCGGCCCGCCGGCGTACGTCGTGCCACCACGCCAAGGCCCGAACCCATGACCTCAGCCCCCGATACCACGGCATTCTCGACCCTGACCTTGCCGTCCGCCCTGCTCGCCACCCTCGCCGAGCTCGGCTACCACACCATGACGCCGATCCAGGCGCAGAGCCTGCCCTCGCTGCTCGCCGGGCGCGACGTGATCGCGCAGGCCCGCACCGGCAGCGGCAAGACCGCCGCCTTCGGCATCGGCCTGCTGTGCGCGCTCGACCCGCGCAACTTCAATGTGCAGGCACTGGTGCTCTGCCCGACGCGCGAACTCGCCGACCAGGTGATGAAGGAGCTGCGCCGCCTGGCGCGCTTCGCCGGCAACATCAAGATCCTCAGCCTCTGCGGCGGCGTGCCGATGGGGCCGCAGCTCGACTCGCTGGAGCATGGCGCGCACGTGATCGTCGGCACGCCGGGCCGCGTGCTGAAGCATCTCGCCAAGGGTTCGGTGGATTTCCGCCAGCTGCGCACGCTGGTGCTGGACGAGGCCGACCGCATGCTCGACATGGGCTTTCACGACAGCATCCGTGACATCGCCGGCCAGCTCCCGGAAAAGCGCCAGACGCTGCTGTTCTCGGCGACGTATTCGGAAGAGATCCGCGCCCTGTCCGGCCGCTTCCAGCGCCACCCGGTGGAGGTGACGGTGGCGGAGCCGCATACCGAAGCCTCGATCCGGCAGGTCTTCTTCGAAATCGACAACCGCGACCGCCTGACGGCCCTCGACACGCTGCTGCGCCATTACCGCCCGGCGTCCGCCGTGCTGTTCTGCAACACGAAGCAGCGCTGCGAGGACGTGGCGACGGCGCTCGAGGGCCAGGGCTTCCACATCGCCGCGCTGCATGGCGACCTCGAGCAGCGCGACCGCGACCTCGTGCTGGTGCAGTTCGCCAACGGCAGCTGCCCGCTGCTGGTGGCCACCGACGTCGCGGCGCGCGGGCTCGACATCAAGAACCTCGCGGCGGTGGTCAACGTCGAGATGGCCTTCGACCCCGAGGTGCACGTGCACCGCATCGGCCGCACCGGACGTGCCGGCCAGGAGGGTCTCGCGCTGTCGCTGTGCGCACCGGCAGAGGCGCATCGCGTGCTTGCGATCGAGGAATACCAGAAGCTGCAGG
>JAJNDL010000441.1 GCA_021156385.1 Moraxellaceae bacterium
AACGCTGCGTACTCGGGCTCATGCGCCTCTCCTCAGGCAGGCCTGCACCACGCTCTCGGTGGCCTCAGGCTTGGCCAGCGCGCGGGCGCTGCCGGCCATGTTCAACAGTTGGGCGCGGTCGAGCAGGGGCTCGAGTTCCGCGGCGAGCTTCTCGGCGGTCAGGTCCTGCTGGCGGAACAACCTTGCGGCGCCCGCATCGGCCAGGAAGCGGCCGTTGGCCGTCTGGTGGTCGTCCACCGCGAACGGATACGGAATCAGCACGGAGCCGACGCCCGCACAGGCGATCTCGGCGACGGTAAGCGCACCGGAGCGGCACACCACGAGGTCGGCCCAGCCGTACATGGCGGCCATGTCATCGATGAAGGGCAGCACTTCCGCCTGCACGCCAAGCGCGGCGTATTTCGCCATGGCCTTCTCTGCATTCTTCTTACCGCACTGGTGACGAATCACCAGGTCCTGTTTCTTCACCAGCAGCGCGAGCGCTTCCGGCACGAGTTCGTTGAGCGCGACCGCGCCTTGGCTGCCGCCCAGCACCAGCACGCGCAACGGACCAGCGTGAGATTCGAAGCGCTGCTCCGGCGCCGGCAGCGCGGCAATCTCCACGCGTACCGGATTGCCGACGCATTTCACCTTCGGTGCCGGGGCAAAGGCACCCGGGAAGGCTTCCAGCACCTGCGTCGCAATGCTCGACAACTGGCGGTTGGTGAAGCCGGCGATCGCATTCTGCTCATGGCCGGCGATCGCATTCTGCTCATGGATCAGCAGCGGCTTGCCGAGCAGGCGCGCAGCGACGCCACCCGGTCCGGTGACATAGCCCCCCAGCCCTATCACCACGTCCGCCTGCACCGCCTTCAGCGTCTGCATGGCCTTGAGAACGGCGACGACCAGCTTGAACGGCGCCAGCAACAGGCGCTTCAGGCCCTGCCCGCGTACACCGCTCACCTCGAGATAAGTGATATCGAACTGGCGCGCGGGCACGAGATCCGCCTCGATGCCGGCACGCGTGCCCAGCCAGTGGATCTTCACGCCACGCGCCCGCAGCGCCTCGGCCACGGCCAGCGCGGGGAACACATGCCCGCCGGTGCCACCGGCCATCACGACCACGCTCCTCACGTCGCTCATGCGCGGCCCCCCTTGGCGGCAGGTGCCGCAGCGGTATTCTCGCTGTCGATGCGCAGCAGCACGCCCAGCATGATGAAGACGATGACCAGCGAGCTGCCGCCATAGCTCACCAGCGGCAGCGTCAGGCCCTTGGTCGGGAACAGGCCCATGTTCACGCCGATGTTCACCAGCGCCTGCATGCCGAGGATGATGGCGATGCCATAGGCCATGTAGGCGCCATAGAAGGCTTCACGCAGCTCGGCCTGCTGCCCGATGCGCAGTGCGGAACGCACCAGCACCCAGAACATGGTGATGAGCAGCAGCACGCCGACGAAGCCGAATTCCTCGGCAAACACGGCGAGCACGAAATCGGTGTGCGCCTCCGGCAGGTAGAAGAGCTTCTGCACGCTCTTGCCGAGGCCGACGCCGAACCACTCGCCGCGACCGAAAGCGATCAGGCTCTGCGTGAGCTGGTAGCCGGAGTCGTAGGCATGGGCCCATGGGTCGGTGAACGAGAGCACGCGCTGCAGGCGGTACGGCTCCAGCCACACCAGCAGGCCGCCGCCAATCACCACGATGGAGAGCAGCACGGCATAGGGGCCGAGCGGGGTCCCCGCCAGGAAGAGCATGCCCAGCACGGCAGTCATGGTGACCATGCTGGCGCCGAAGTCCGGCTCCGCGAGCAGGAGCAGCACGACCAGGCCGACCACCAGCATGGGCTTCAGGAAACCCATCCAGTGCGTACGCACTTCATTGATGCGGCGCACGAGATAGCTGCTCACGAAGGCCACCACGGCGAATTTGGCGAATTCGGACGGCTGCAGCGTCATCGGGCCGACGCCGATCCAGCGCATGGAGCCATTGATGCGGCGGCCGATACCCGGCACCAGCACGGCGATCAGCAGCAGGAAGGCTGCGGCGAGCAGCAGCCAGCTCAGGCGATGCCAGGCATCCACGGGCACGCGCAGCGCGAACAGCCCCGCCGTGAAACCGATGACCATGTAAACCAGGTGGCGCGCGAAGAAATAGAAGGGGCCGCCGAACTGCTTCTGCGCCACGCCCATGGAGGCCGACGCCACCATGACGAGCCCGATGCAGAACAGCGTGCCGGCCGCCAGCAGCAGCAGCTGCCGCGAGGTCACGCCCTGCAGCGGGTTGGCGATCGCGAAGGTCGGCAGGCTGAGCGCTTTCATCGTGCCCCCACCACGTCTTTCACCGTGGCCACGAACTGCTGGCCGCGGTCTTCGTAGTTCTTGAACATGTCGAAGCTGGCGCAGGCCGGCGACAGCAGTACGGCGTCACCGTCGGCCGCCAGGGCTTTCGCCTTCTCGATAGCATCGCGCAGCGTGGTGGCCTGCACCTTCTGCACACCGTCGGCCACGGCGGCCCCGATCTTCGGACCGTCCTCGCCGATCAGCACCAGCGTCTTGCCGAATTTCAGCAGCGGCGCCGACAGCGGCGTGAAGTCCTGACCCTTGCCGACGCCGCCGGCGATCAGGATCAGCTTGCCGCGGATGGCATTGCCGAGGCCGTTG
>JAJNDL010000051.1 GCA_021156385.1 Moraxellaceae bacterium
GGCCATCGGCACGCCGGCCGCCAGTGTCTTTTTCGAGCCGCACATCACGGCGACGATTTCATCTTCGGTATTGAAGCCCAGCATTCGCGCCGTCGCCGTCGTGAAGAAAAGCGCGCAGGCCAGGAAAAGGGCGGCGCCGGCCAGCGTCGCCAGCAATATTCCCGCACCGTAATCCCGCCACAGGCCTGCTGCCGCGGAGTCGCTGAAAGAGGCGAATACCAGCAGCAGGACCACACCCCGGTCGAGAAAGCCGGTGTATTTCCGGATTTTCGCGAAATAGGCACCCAGTGGCGCATGCAGCAGTTGGCCCGTCACGAAAGGCAAGAGCAGCAGGGTGGCAATATCCCTGACAGCCGTACTGAAGGAGGGGCCTTCTCCGGAGCTGGCCGTCATCAATCCGACCAGGAGCGGCGTCATCACGATGCCGATCAGGCTCGACAGCGTCGCGTTGAATATCGCCGCGGGCACATTGCCGCGCGCCATGGCTGTCGTGGCCACGGATGAAGTAATTGTCGAGGGCAGGGCGGCGAGATAGAAGAAACCCAGCATAAGCATGGGTGGCAGCAAATCCGCCGTGCCCAGGCGGAACAGCAGGAAGAGCAGCGGAAAGGCGATGAAGGTGAAGGCCTGTACCAGGGTATGCAGGCGCCAGTTGCCCAGGCCGGCTTTCAATTGCTCGGTGGGAATGCCGATGCCATGCAGGAAGAACACCAGTGCGATGCCGTAATCGACGAAGGCATCGAGATGCAGCCAGCCACCGGTTTTCCCGATATCCGGGAAAAACGATGCCAGCAACACGGCAAGCACCATGCTGCGCAGGAACCAGTCGCCGGATAATCCTTTCAGAAGCTGCATGATTCGACCCGCTGCGAATTGCCGCGCCAATAATCGCCACGGCATGAATTCATTTCTAATAATTTTTTCTAAAGTGAGTTATTCAAAAACCGTTTGTGCCGCCGGTATTAATGACAGAAAGCTGATTGTCCGGGACCGTTACCGGTTTTACAGTGCCCGTCTCGTTGTTAATCAGGAGAATAAGACATGGCGGTCAATCTCAATAATCTTTCCATTCAGGAACTGGAAGAAGTCATTTCGCAGGCGAATAACCTGATCGATTCCAAGCGTGAGCAGGCGGTGGCCAAGGCGCGGGCCGATATCGAGAAAATCGCCGCCAGTACCGGCTACTCCATCCAGGACCTGCTGGGCCTGCGCCATGCCCGCGGCAAGAAAGCCGGTGGCCGCAAGATCGTCGCGGACAAGTACTGCAACCCCAAGGACCCGTCCCAGACCTGGTCCGGCCGGGGCAAGCGCCCCAAGTGGCTGCAGGAAATGCTCGACAAGGGCGCCAAGCTGGAAAGCTTCCTCGTCAAGAAATAGCGGCAGGGTGGAAAGGTGCAGGGCGTCCGCCCTGCACCGGAAACAGCCTCAGAAGTGCAGACTCAGCGAGGTGATATAGCGGGTGTCGTCTTCGTCGATGCCGGGCGGCTCTTCACCGTCGTACATCCAGCGCACGCCGGTCTTGAGGTCGAGGTGGGTGGCCAGCTTGATGAGCAGGGCGGTTTCCGCGGTGACGAGGAAGTCGCTGCCGTCGTCGAAGCTGGGCTGGTAATACAGGTTGAACATGCCGCGCAGCTGCTCGTTGATCTGGCGCTTGTAGACGAAGTAGCTGTTGAGGCGCCAGTAGTGCTCGTCGACCTGGGCCTGCTCTTCCCACTCGTGCAGGGCACCGATGCCGGCATAGACGGCCCGCACGTCCTGCTCGTAAGCCAGCGTGAAGCGCGCGCCGAAGCCGAGCTGGAGGCGGGAATCGAGCAGCTGGAAGTCGTCCTTGCGGGCGTCCAGGAAAGCTTCGGCCGCCAGGCCGTGCTGGAATTCGTCGCGGTAATGCGCGTGCGCCCAGGAGCTGTCCTCGATTTCCTGGTCATAGGCCTTGGCGCGGCTGTGCTCGGTCAGGATGAACATGTCGGTGTCGCGGGCGCGGTAGTCCAGGCGGCCGCCCACGGTGTAGTTCTCGCGGTCGGTATTGCCGCTGCGGCCGTCGAGGGCGGCGGAGATGCTGCCGCGGCCGCCGGCTTCTGGCGTGTTGATGGTGTCGGGCTCGAGGGTTTCATAAGCAGCTGCCGGCAGCGGCAGGGCCAGCACGAGGCAAAAGGCGGCACGGGACAGATTCATGTACGGGATTCTCCTTCTTCTTGGCAGGGCTTCTGGACTCGCCTTTTCAAAGCGCTCGCATTATAAAGAAGCCCGGCTGGCGGCGATTCCTTTTTTCACCACGGCAGGCGGCACCATCACATAAAAACTGCCCGTCCTGCGCTGTCACCATCCATTTCGAGGCCCCGATGAGCGAAGCCGCACGGCGCGAGGAAAGTTCCTTTGCGTTGACGCCCTACCTGATCCTTGGATTCGTCGTCCTGCTGCTCGCGCTCGTGCTGCGCGCACCGGCCAGCCTGCTCCAGAAGGCGCTGCCCGCCACGCTGCCCCTGCAGGTCCAGGCCTGGGGCGGCACGGTGTGGAACGGGCAGATGTCGGTGCGGCAGGGCGGCGAGGACAGCTTCGTGCGCTGGCGCCTGCAGCCGACCCGGCTGCTGCTCGGCAAGGCCGCCCTGCAGATGCAGGTGCGCGGCGCGCTGGACCTGGCCGGCACACTCGAACTCGGGACGAAAAGCTGGCGCCTGCAGGGCCTGCGCGGCGAAGTGCCGGCGCAGATGCTGCAGGCGGTCCTGCCGTCCGGCTGGAACCTGCCGGGCAACGTGCAGGCCGAGCAGGTCGAGCTCGCGCGCAAGGGCCGCGACCGCGGCCCCTGGCAAGCCGCCGCCGGTGAGCTGCGCTGGGGCGGTGGCGCCATGCAGTTCAATCTCGGCAGTCAGCCGCAGGGCGCGAACCTGCCCCCGCTGGTGGCCAGTCTCGGACTGGACGGTGAAACACTGGTGCTGAGCCTCAGCGAGGCAGCCGGCCGGCAGGTGCTGGCAGAGGCGCGGGTCGCTCCCGACGGCGCCGTGGAGACTAAGTTGCGCGAACGCCTGCTGCGTTATGCGGGGCGCACCAGCGGCACGGACCCCGATGCGGTCGTGGTCACCATGGCGCAGAAACCGCGCCAGTAGCAGCGGCAGTGGATACCCAGAAATCGTTATAAGTCGTGTCTCCCCGCTGTGGCATTATCGCGGGGCAGGAAAGGCGCAAGGGGAAGGAAGTTGGCAGCACTGGCTGGACGGGACAAGCTCACCGCACTCGCGGGCAGGCTCCTGTGCGTTGCCGCCGTGGCATGGATGGCCTGGACGCTGGCCGGCATTCTCTGGCTGCTCAGCGGGCACAACGACGCCCCGCTCGCCGCGCCGCCTGCCAAGGCCCGTCGTGCCGCGCCCGCCGTGGACGTCGGCCAGCTGGCTTCCTTCAATCTTTTCGGTGCGGCGCCGGTGGCGGCCGGTTCCGGCAACGCGGCTGCCAATGCTCCGGACACCACGCTGCAGCTGCGCCTTGCCGGCGTCTTCGTGAACGCCGATCCCGCGCTCTCCAGTGCCATTGTCGCGGAGCGCAACAATCCGAGTGCGCCGGCCAAGAGCTATGGCGTGAACGAATCCCTGCCGGGCGGCGCCGTACTCGCCGAGGTGCACGACGACCGCATCCTGCTCCGCCGCGGCGACAACTCCGAGATCCTGCGCTTCGAGAAGACCAGCCTGCTGGATGGCGGTGCCAATGCCGGCGCGGCGCCGGGCGGCAACATCCCTCCTGAAGAGAGCGAGACGATGGATGTGCGCGATGCGCTCGGCAACGCCATCCACGCGCTGACGGTGGCACCCGAGGCCTTCGTGCAGCAGATGGGCCTGAAGGCCGGCCCCGACGGCTACGAGATCACCGACAGCACGCCGGAAGACCTGCGTGCTGCCATCGGCCTGCAGGCCGGGGACAAGGTAGTGAGTGTGAATGGCCGCCGGCTCGGCAATCCCCGCCAGGATCGCGATGCGCTGGCAGGCCTCAGGTCCAGCGGGTTCGCGCGGGTGGAAGTGCAGCGCGGTGGGCAGATCGTGACCATTGAACGGAAGTTTTAAGAATATGGGTGTCTCCAAGAAATTCGCGGCCCTTGCGCTCGCCCTCGCACTCGCGGCGCCGGCCCACGCCGCCAAGCCCAAGACCTGGAAGGTCAACCTCAAGGATGCCGATATCAGCGCGCTGGTGTCGGAGGTGGCCGAGGTCACGGGCAAGAACTTCATCGTCGACCCGCGCGTGAAGGGCACGATCACGGTCATTTCCAGCAAGGCGCTCACGGCCACCGAGCTCTATGAACTCTTCCTCGGCGTGCTCAGCGTCAACGGTTTCGCCGCCGTGCCTTCCGGCAGCGCCATCAAGATCGTTCCCGACGTCACCGCCAAGCAGTTCGGCGTGCCGGTGGACATCAACTTCAGCCGCAAGGGCGAGGGCCTGGTGACGCGCGTCATCCGCCTCGACAACACCAGTGCCGTCGACCTCGTGCCCATCCTGCGCCCGATGATGCCGCAGTTCGCGCACTTGGCCGCTGTCCCCGGCGCCAATGCGCTGGTGCTCTCCGACCATGCCAACAACATCGAGGCCCTGACCCAGATCATCGAGCAGCTCGACGGCAATACCGGCAAGGACGAGATCGAGGTGCTGAACCTCAAGGACGCGCGCGTCGAGGACGTGGTCGCCATGCTGGAGTCGCTGACCGGCACGGGCGCCACGCCTGCGCCCGGCGGTCGCGACACCAAACAGCTTTTCCGCGTGCGCGTGGTTGCCGATGCGCGCTCCAACCGCCTGCTGCTCAAGGGCGACGCCCAGGGCCGCAAGCGCCTGCGCGAGCTGATCGCCACTCTCGACCTGCCCAGCGAGCGCCTCGGCGGCGTGCGCGTGTTCCGCCTCAAGCATGCGTCGGCCAAGCAGGTGGCCGAAGTGCTGCGCGGGCTCGTCACCAACGATCCTGGCAGCCGTGGCGGCGGCAGTGCGCCGGCCCAGTCCGGCGGCGGCAATGCGGCGGCGGCCGCGCCCGTGGCGATCAACGCCGGCGGGGTCGGCCTGATTGCCGACGAGAGCCTGAATGCGCTGGTGGTACGTGCCGATCCGGCCTTCATGCGCGAGATCATGAACGTGATCCAGCAGCTCGATGCCCGCCGTTCCCAGGTCCTGATCCAGGCGGCCATCGTCGAGGTCTCGGGCGACGACGCCAAGCAGCTCGGCGTGCAGTGGGCGGCAGGCGATCCCGCCAAGGGGGTCGGCCTCATCAACTTCGGCACCGCCGGCACGCCCATCGCCAACATCGCCATCGCGGTCGACCAGAACGATCCGACCCTGGTCGGCAGCATCAGCGAAGGCGCCTCGCTGGGCTTTGGCAAGGAAGACACCGACAGCGCCGGCAACACGACCTTCTACGGTGCCCTGATCCAGGCGCTGGCGCGCGTCACCAATGCCAACCTGCTGTCCACGCCCAGCATCGTGACCCTGGACAACCAGGAGGCGAAGATCGTGGTCGGCCAGAACGTGCCTTTCATCACGGGCACCAGTACCAGCGCCAGCAACCCGACCACCAACCCCTTCCAGACCATCGAGCGCCAGGACGTCGGCATCACGCTCAAGGTCGTGCCCCATATCGGGGAGGGTGGTACCGTCCGGCTCGAGATCGAGCAGGAGGTCTCGGCCGTACTGCCGACCACGACCGGCATCAATTCCGCCGACCTCATCACCAGCAAGCGCTCCATCAAGACCACCGTCCTGGCCGACGATGGCCAGACCATCGTGCTTGGCGGCCTGATAAGAGACGACACTACGAAGACGGTCAGCAAGGTACCCCTCTTGGGGGACATACCACTTCTCGGTTATCTTTTCCGCGCAAGCAGCAACCAGAAGACCAAGCAGAACCTGCTCGTCTTCCTGCAGCCGACGCTGCTGCGCGACAGCGCCAGCGCCGCCGAGATGAGTCAGCGCCAGTACGAGGCCATCCGTGCCCTGGACATGGCGGTGAGCCGGAGCGGCAAGGTCTCGCGCCTGCCCGAGCACGTGGAAGCGATTTACCAGGGGGCCAAGCCCAAGGCGGAACCGGCGGCACAGCCGGCCGCGAAGGATCCGGAGTCGCCCGCGCAAGAGGCGCCCCGGCAGGAAGCCCAGCCCGAACAGCCCAGCGCTGCTCCCGTGCAGCCCTGATTTGGATTCATTTGTTAATGCCAGAGTGCCAGGTGGAAGGTCGTCATCATGCTGAAATTACAATTCCTCGATAACCGCCAGCCCTCCATGTGGCTGGTTGATCAGCGCATTTCCATCGGCCGCGACAAGAGCAACAGCCTCGTCATCAACGACGAGGGCGTCAGCGTCTTCCACGCCGAGCTGCGCCAGGAAGACGGCAAGCTCTTCATCTGGGACTCCGGCAGCGTCAACGGTACCTTCGTCAACGGCGAGAAGGTCTCCGGCAAGCGCGAGGTCAAGGCCGGCGACGTCATCCGTTTCCACCTCATCGACGTGCAGGTCGTGGACCCCTCCAAGGGCCCGGCGCCGGCGTTGCCGGAAGCCCTGAAGCGCGAGCTGGAGAAGCCCGCCGTGCCGCAGTGGCAGGTGAAGGCCATGACCGGCACCATCTCCGGCAAGATGTTCCTCGTCGACGGTACCAAGGTCATCGGCCGCGACCCCGGCTGCGACATCGTCATTGCCGGCGCGCACGTGTCGCGTCGCCATGCCGAGCTGTCCATGCGCGGCGGCAAGCTGTGGGTGAAGGACCTCGGCTCCTCCAATGGCACCTTCGTCAACGGCAAGCGCAACGACGAAACCGCCCTGAAGAACGGCGATGAAGTGAAGTTCGACGCCATGGCCTTCAAGATCGTCGGTCCGGCCGACCAGCCGGAAGAAGAGTCCTTCGAAGAAGCCGAGATGACGCAGTTCCGTCCGGCCGTGGCAGCTCCCAAGCCGGCCGCGGCGCCCGCCCCGGCTGCTCCGGCCCCTGCTCCCAAGCCGGCGCCGGCGCCGGCGGCCGCCGCTCCGGCACCCAAGCCTGCTGCGGCCCCGGCCCCGGCCCCGGCGCCCAAACCTGCTCCCGCTCCGGGTCCTGCCGCCGCGCCGCGGCCGGCGCCGGCACCCGGTCCGGCCGCGGCCAAGCCCGCTCCGGCTCCTGCCGCCAAGCCCGCCCCGGCGGCCACACCGAAGCCGGCTGCCAAGCCGGCCCCAGCGGCAGCCGCTCCGGCCAAGAGTGGTGGCGGCCTCGGCATCATCATCGGCG
>JAJNDL010000052.1 GCA_021156385.1 Moraxellaceae bacterium
CATCGCCCACGGCATGTGGACCAAGGCACGCTGTCTCGCTGCGCTGGAGTCGCGCCTGCCCAACGCCTTCACGGTCGATGTCCAGTTCAAGCTGCCCGTACTGCTGCCGGCCAAGGTCGCGTTCCACTCCGACGCCCAGCCGGATGGCGGCATCGCCTTCAGCGTCAGCGACTCCCGGTCCGGCAAGCCTCATCTCGCCGGTACCATCCGGCCCGAGTAAGGCCTGGCCCCAATAAAAAAGCCCGCTTCCGCGGGCTTTTTTATTGTCCGGCCAATCAGGCGCGCAGCCACTGCAGGAGCAGGGTCGGCAGACTGTCGATGGCGCGGATCGCGGCCGTATTGATCTTCCAGAGACGCAAGTCGCCGAACGGCGTGCCGACGCCGCAGTTCACGACATAACCCACGGCCAGATGCCGCGTCGGATCGCACCAGGCACCGGAGCCGCCATAGCCGAAGTGTCCGAAGGCCCGCGGCGTGCGCGGCCCGGTCGTGAACACGCGGTGGTAGCCGAGGCGCCAGTGCATGGGCATCGGGATCACGGCGCCACGCGTACGGTTCTGGATGCTGGCGAATTTTTCCACCGCACCAGGCCCGAGCAGGCGCGTACCGTCCAGCTCCCCGCCATTGGCCAGCATGGCGTAGATGCGCGCCAGCGAACGCGCATCGAAGAAGCCGCCGGCGCCCGGAATGCAGGCCTGCCGGGTCTCGCGTGCGTTCCAGTCGAAACGTCCCATGCCGGGCGGCACCATGGCCTCGTTGATGGAGTCGGGATCGAAGCCGCTCAGCTTCAGCGCAGTGGTCACGACCTGCTGTGCCAGCGGCGGCTTGCGCGGGCGCCGCGGCGCCGCCGGGTCGCGCGGCTTGCGCAGGGGCACGATGAGGTCGGCGCAGCGCGACAATTCGGCTTCGGGCACGCCGATATGGCAGCCGTCGAGCCGGAGGGGTTGCACCAGTTCTTCGTCCAGCACCTGTGCCAGCGGTTTGCCGGTGACCTTCTCGATCAGGCCGCCGACCAGCCAGCCGAAGGTAAGTGCATGGTAGCCATTGCCGCTGCCGGGCTCGTGCACCGGGCTCGCCTGCTCGATCAGCGCCAGCATGTGCGGCCAGTCGCGCATTTCACCGGCATCCCTGATGAGCCGGCGGATGCTGTAGAGGCCGGCTTCGTGGCAGAGCAGCTGGCGCACCGTGATGCCGGCCTTGCCGTTCTGCGCGAAAGCGGGCCAGTAGTGCGCGACGGGGCGGTCGTAACCGACCTGGCCGCGGCTGGCGAGAATATGCAGCAGCGTCGCGACGATACCCTTGGTGGTCGAGAAGGACAGTGACAGCGTGTCTGCAGTCCACGGCGTGCCGGCACGGTCGCGGGTGCCGCCCCAGAGGTCCAGCACGAGTTCGCCGCGGTGGTAGATGCAAAGTGCACCGCCACCTGGCCGGTCTTTTGGCAGCTGCTCACGGAAAACCTCGGCGACATTGCGGAAGTCCGGATGGACGTATCCGTCAGGCATCAGTCATCTCCTGGAAGCAATCGTGGTGCTGGTTTAGCACGGTGGCCATCGCTAGGCTATGGCGCATTCATTACCTCCTGCCGGCTGGATTGCCTTGCCCCGTCACCGCCTCGCCCTGCTGCTGTTGCCCGCACTGACGCTGGGCGTCATTGCGTTGTCCGCACTGTGGGACCTGTGGCCACTGGAGCCCCTTACCCGCGACGTGCTCTGGCAGTTGCGCCTGCCCCGGGTCGGACTCGCCGCTTTCGCCGGTGCCGCACTGGCGCTGGCCGGACTGCTGCTCCAGGACTTCTTCCGCAATCCGCTGGTGGAGCCCGGCTTGCTGGGCGTCTCCGCCGGCGCCGGACTCGCGGCCGTGCTCGTCATCGCCGTCGGCATGAGCGGCTTATGGGCCCTGCCCCTGGCCGCTTTCGGCGGCGCGCTGGCGGCCTTGGCACTGGTGCTCGCCATCGGCCGGCGCCTCGGTGGCGGCAGCGCCAACCTGCTTCTGGTCGGCGTGGCGGTGAATGCCCTGGCCGCCGCCCTCGTGCACCTGCTGCTCAGCCTGGGCGACCAAGGCCTGCTGCGCAGCGCCAGCTTCTGGCTCATGGGTAGCTTTGCGCAGGCCGAAGCCACGCTGCTTCTGCCGGCCACACTGCTGCTGGCACTGGCCGCCCTGCGCATCCGCCAGCGTGGCGCAGCGCTGGACATCTGGCAGCTCGGCGACAGCGAAGCCGCGCATCTCGGCCTCGACATCCGCCGCTTCCGCCGCGAACTGCTGCTGCTCGCCTCGCTGCTGGTGGCGCTGGCGGTGGCACAGTCGGGCGGCATCGGCTTCATCGGCCTGCTCGCGCCGCATATGGCGCGGCAACTCGGCTTGGTACGCCACCGCCAGCTGCTGCCGGCCACCATCGCCTTCGGCGTGGTGCTGGCCGTGGCTGCCGACTGGCTGGCGCGCGTGCTGATCGCGCCGCTGGAGCTGCCGGTCGGCATCCTCACCGCCCTGCTCGGCGCGCCCGCCTTCCTCGCCCTTTTCATGCGGAGCCAGCGCCCGTGATCGAGCTTGCCGCCCTCACCTGCCGCATCGGCACGCGCACACTGCTGCAGGACATCTCGCTGCGACTGGCGCCTTCCTGCATCGCCGTGATCGGCCCCAATGGCGCAGGCAAATCCACGCTGCTGCGGCTCTGTGCCGATGGCGGGCGCCACCTGCCGCGCCACAGCGTGTCGGGCACGCTCATGCTGGACCAGCAACCGCTCCATGACATCGCGGCGGATGCACTTGCCAGCCGTCGCGCCTTCCTGCCGCAGCAGCATGCCGAAGCACTGCACCTTGCCGTGGCCGACATCCTGGAGCTGGCCGCCTGGCCGCACGGCGGCTCCCTCCCCCGGGAAAGCGGCGAACTCGCGACACGGCTCTGGGAGCTGGAACGCCTGCTCCCACGCCGCTACGACGAACTCTCCGGCGGCGAGCGCCAGCGCGTGCAACTCGCCCGCACCTGGCTGCAGATGCGCCTGCACTCCGTCCCTGCCGAGCGCATCTGGCTGCTGGACGAACCGCAGAACGCGCTCGACCTGCCGCACCAGCAGCGCCTGCGCGAATGCCTGCGCGCCGAGGCCGACGCCGGCGCCCTGGTCATGTTCTCGACCCACGACATCAATTTCGCCCTGCGCACGGCCGACACCATCGTCGCGCTGAAGGAAGGCCGCCTGCATGCCTCTGGCAGCCCGGCGCAGATGGCCGATCCGGACCTGCTGCAGGACGTTTTCGGGGTCGCCTTCGACCGGCTGGCGCATCCGGTGGACGGCCGCCCCTGGCTGTTGCCACACTGACCTCCCGCTTCCGGACACCACCACAGCGAGCCCGCACGATGAGTCTTTTCGCCAGCAAACAGTTCACCGTCGAAAGCCTGCGCGCCGGCCTGGAAGCACAGGGCTACATCGCGTCGGATGCCATCGCGCTCACGCTGTTCCTGGCCGCGCAGCTGGAAAAGCCGGTGCTGGTCGAGGGCCCGCCCGGCGTCGGCAAGACCGAGCTCGCCAAGGCCGCGAGTGCGCTCTTCGACCGCACCCTGATCCGCCTGCAGTGCTACGAGGGGCTGGACGAAGCCAAGGCGCTCTATGAATGGAAATACGGCAAGCAGCTGCTCTACACGCAGGTGCTGAAGGAGCAGCTCGGCGACGTGCTGCGCGGGGCCCAGGGCCTTGCAGAATCCGTGGAGCGCCTGCACCAGTTCGGCGACATCTTCTACTCGCGCGAATTCCTTGAGCCGCGCCCGCTGCTTGCCGCGCTCCAGGAAGAAAAAGGCGCAGTGCTGCTCATCGACGAAATCGACAAGGCCGACCAGGAGTTCGAGGCCTTCCTGCTGGAACTGCTGTCGGATTTCCAGATTTCGGTCCCCGAGCTCGGCACCGTGAAGGCGAAGAGCAAGCCTCTCGTGCTGCTCACCAGCAACAACCAGCGCGAGCTCTCCGAGGCGCTGAAGCGGCGCTGCCTGCACCTCTACATTCCCTACCCCGATGCGGCACTCGAGCGCTGCATTCTCGCGAAGCAGGTACCGGAAATGTCCGGGACATTGCGCGACGCGCTCGTCGCCTTCGTGCAGCGCCTGCGCCAGGAAGACCTGCGCAAGGCGCCGGCCATCAGCGAAACGCTGGACTGGGCGCGCACCCTGCTCCTGCTGCACGTCGACGCGCTGGACGCCGGCTGGGTTGAGCGCACGCTCGCCGTGCTGCTCAAGCACCAGGACGACGTCGAGCGCATCGGTGCCGAACTGCCGCGCCTGCTCAAGGCCGAGCGCCGCTGAGCCATGGACCGCAAGCTCACCGAGTTCATCGCACTGCTGCGCAACAACGGCCTGCGCACCTCGCCGGTCGAAGTGGCGGACGCCGTGAACGCGATTGCGCTCGTGGGTTACGACGACCGCCGGCGCTTCCACGACTCGCTGTCCGCGACGCTGGCCAAGAGCCGCAGCGACGGCCTCATCTTCGAGCGCTGCTTCGAGAGCTTCTTCAGCTTCAGCGCCGACGACACGCCCCCTGCCCCGGACCCGGCTGCGCTGTCACTGCCGGAGGGATTGCAGTTCCTCTTCGGCCAGGGCCAGGGTGGCGGCCAGGGCAGCGGCCTCCCCGTTCCCGGGATTCCCGCCTCCACCCTCGGCGAACAGCTGCTCACCGACACAGACGGCCAGCTCTCGCTCACGCTCGCCAGGGCCGTTGCCGCCACCGATCTTTCGCGCATGCAGGTCATGACCCAGAAAGGGCTCTTCGCCCGGCGCATCCTCATGGCCATGGGCCTGGAGGAACTGGAGCGTGAACTGGAGGCATTGCGCGGCAGCGACACTGCCCGCGCCGGCCTCCGCGCCGACCTGCTGCGGGACGCCCTGGAGCGCCTGCGCGGCCGCGTGCGCGAAGAAGTCGACCGCTATTTCCAGCTCGCGCGCGCGCAGAACCGCGACGACATTGTCCGCTCCACCGATTTCACGCTGCTGCGCGAATCGGACGAAGTGCGCGCCGTGATCCGGCGCATGGCGAAGCGCCTCGTCACCCTGCACCGTCGCCGTGAGAAGCAGGCGGCACGCGGCATCCTCGATGTACGCGCGACACTGCGCCGCAACCTCGCCCACGACGGCGTGCTGATGGAGCCGCGCTGGCGGCGCATCCGCAAGGACCGGCCGCGCGTCATGGCGGTCTGCGACGTCAGCCGCTCGGTCAGCCAGTACGCGCGCTTCCTGCTGCTCTTCCTCTACGGCTTGCAGGAAGTGATCCCGCGCCTGCGCAGCTTCGTGTTCGCCTCGACGCTGCACGAGGTGACCGACCTCTTCGAAGGCAACGACGTGGAAACGGCGCTGGACCTCACGCTGGAGCGCTACGGCCTCGGCAGCACCGACTACGGCCGCGCCTTCGCCGACCTGGAAAGCCTGGCGCTGGCCGACATCGACCGCCGCACCACGCTGGTCATTCTCGGCGATGCGCGCAACAACAACGGCGATGCCCGCCTCGAGCTGATGCGCCAGTTCCACGACCGCGCCCGCCAGGTGATCTGGCTGAATCCCGAGGACCGCAACCGCTGGGGCAGCGGCGACTCCGAGATGCTGCGCTACGCCACCTGCTGCACGCATACCTACTCCTGCCGCACGCTGCAGGAACTCGAGCGCATCGTCGACCGGTTGCTGAAGTCGGCGTGAACCGGCCGGAAAACGGCAATAAAAAAAGCCCGCGATTGCGGGCTTTTTTTCAAGGCCTGGAACTTCAGCCGGTGATTTCCAGCACCTTCTTGAAGAGTTCCTTCTGCTCGGCGCTCGGGCGCGCGGACTGCAGGGCCATCAGCTTGCTCATGTCGCCTTCGACCTTGATCTGGCCGCTCATGAAGCCCTGCATGCCGGCGGAGGCGTCGCCTTCCAGGAAGATGCGGCGCAGCAGGTCGGCGGGCAGCGTCAGCTTGGTCGGGGCGCTGGCGTTGTGGCCCTTCTCGAAGTGGCCGCCGTTCAGGCACATGTCGACGTTGCCGGCAGGCGAGCCGGTCGCGGTCAGGTTCAGCGCCAGGCCGGACAGTGCCGGGGGCACGTTCAGGTTGCCGGCAGCGGCGGTGAGTTCAGAAACCTTGGCAAACCACTCATCGGACAGGAAAGCGGCCATTTTTGATTCTCCTTGATTCGTCTCTTGATGGCCGGCTCGGGGAGCGGCCGCGTCTGCGGTAGCCGCCTCTGGGCCGACAAGGCGGGACATCAGCCTGTGCCGTCAGCGGGTTACAGCGAGGCTGTACCTTACAAGCCGACCCCACCCTTGGCAATAACGATTCTTGAGCCCTCGGGTGACATTTCCGCTCAGCAATTTATCCGCCGACGGACCTGGCGTAACCGGCCCCTCCGCAATGAAAACGGGGCTGCAACAGCCGCTGCAGCCCCGTCCATTGCATCACGCCGGCTCAGTTCAGGTCGTAGCCGCGCTCGTCGTGCAGCACGAGATCCAGGCCCTCGGTTTCCTGCTCGTCGGACACACGCAACCCGCCAGTAAGCTTGCCGGTCAGCTTGAGCAGCAGCCAGGTCAGCACGGCCGTATAGCCCGCCGTGACGACGATGCCCAGGGACTGCACGCCGAGCTGTGCGCCGATGCTCTCGTTGCCGGCGCCGAAGCCCAGCCCGCTGAACACGCCGAGGCCGGGTGCGCAGAAGATGCCGACCAGGAAGGTGCCGAGGACACCGCCGACACCGTGCACGGGGAACACGTCCAGGGAGTCGTCGATCTGCAGCCTGCGCTTGACCAGCTGCGTCATGAAGAAGCACACGAAGCCGGCGGACAGGCCGATCACCAGCGCACCGGCCGGACTCACCGAGCCGGAGGCCGGAGTGATGGTGCCGAGGCCCGCCACCATGCCGGTGACGATGCCGAGCACGGAGGGCTTGCCGAAGCGCTTCCACTCCAGCGCCATCCACATCAGCGCACCGGCGGAAGCGGAAATGTGCGTCGCCATCAGCGCCATGCCGGCGGAGCCGTTGGCCGCCAGCGCGGAGCCGGCGTTGAAGCCGTACCAGCCCACCCACAGCATGCCCGCGCCGATCACCGTCATGGTCATGTTGTGCGGCGGCATGGCGGTCTTGCCGAAGCCTTTGCGCGGACCGATCACCAGGGCGCAGACCAGCGCGGCGATGCCGGCCGTGATGTGCACCACGGTGCCGCCGGCGAAGTCGAGCAGGCCCATCTTCTGCAGGAAGCC
>JAJNDL010000053.1 GCA_021156385.1 Moraxellaceae bacterium
GAAGCCGGAGACCCTGCCCTGCTGCAGGTCAAGCGCACCGAAGCGACCGGGCGGCTGCACGGAAGTCACCGTGGCCAGGGTGCCCTGCGCCTTGTGGAATTCGACGAGCTTGCCGATGTCGACGTCGGAAAGGCCGTCGCCGTAGGTGAAGCAGAAGTCCTCGTCGCCGAGATAGCTGGCGACGCGCTTCAGGCGTCCACCAGTCATGGTCTCGTCGCCGGTGTCGACCAGCGTGACCCGCCAGGGTTCGGCGCTGGCGTGGTGCACTTCCATCTTGTTGTTGGCCATGTCGAAGGTGATGTCCGACATGTGCAGGAAATAGTTGGCAAAATATTCCTTGATCACGAAGCCCTTGTAGCCGCAGCAGATCACGAAGTCGTTGATGCCGTGCGTGGAGTAGATCTTCATGATGTGCCAGAGCACGGGGCGGCCGCCGATCTCGACCATGGGCTTGGGGCGGACCGAGGTTTCCTCGGCGAGCCGGGTGCCGAGGCCACCGGCCAAGATCACTGCTTTCATCTGGATACCCTCAATCGGCCTGTTCTTTTTCTGTTCCCGGCGTGCGGGTACTGCATTCTAGGCGCGTCCGAAGCGATTGCCGCCGACGGCCTCCGCGCCGTTGCCGGCGACGCCCTGCGGTGCGCTGGCCTGCGCACCGTGGCGGTAGTCGCTGATGCCTGCCGCGGTATAGCCGATGGGCAGGCGCTCGAAGCATTCGCAGATTGCGCCGACGTCGCCGGCTTCGCAGGCGCGGCGCAGCACTTCCAGCGAGCGCGCCAGCTCCGCCATCGACACGCACTTCTCGCGCGCGCGCATGATGCGCGGGTGGTCGGTCGGCAGGGCCTGGTCGCCCACCAGCAGCTCTTCATACAGCTTCTCGCCCGGCCGCAGCCCGGTGAAGACGATCTCGATGTCCCCATTCGGATGCCCGGCGGTGCGCTCGTGGAAACCCATGAGATGGATCATGCGCTTGGCGAGGTCGGCGATGCGCACCGGTTCCCCCATGTCGAGCAGGAAGACGTCGCCGCCCTCCGCCATGGCCGCGGCCTGGATGACGAGCTGCGCCGCCTCGGGAATGGTCATGAAGTAGCGGATGATCTCGGGGTGCGTGACGGTCACGGGACCGCCACGGCGGATCTGGTCGCGGAACAGCGGCACCACCGAACCCGACGAGCCCAGCACGTTGCCGAAGCGCACCATGCAGAAACGCGTGGCGTGGTTGTCGGCGTCCAGCGCCTGCAGCACGAGCTCGGCCAGGCGCTTGCTGGCGCCCATGACGTTGGTCGGGCGCACGGCCTTGTCGGTAGAGATGAGCACGAAGGTGCCGACACCGGCAGCAATGGCGGCGCGCGCCGTGGCCCAGGTGCCGAACACGTTGTTGCGCACGCCCTCGACGACGTTGTGCTCGACCAGCGGCACGTGCTTGTAGGCGGCGGCATGGAAGACGGTGTCGACGCGGAAGCGTTCCATCACTTCCTGCATCAGAGCCTCGCCCTGGATGGAGCCGAGCAGCGGGATCAGCTGCACGAGGCGGCCGGACTCGCTGGCACGCAGTTCCGACTCGATGGCGTAGAGCGCGAACTCGCTGATCTCGAAAAGGATGAGGCGTGCGGGCGACAGCCCGACGATCTGCCGGCACAGTTCGCTGCCGATGGAACCGCCGGCGCCGGTGACGAGCACGGTCTTGCCGGTGATGGTGGCGCCGAGCAGGTCGGGACGCGGCGGCACCGGGTCGCGGCCGAGCAGGTCGGCCGGGTCCACGTCCTGGATGTCGTCGGCGGCGACCTTGCCGGCCACGATGTCCTGCATGCGCGGCACGGTGCGGATCTTGATGGAGAGCCCTTCCAGCGACATCAGGATCTCGCGGCGGCGCGAGCTGCTGAGTTCGGGCATGGCGAGCAGGATCTGCTGCACGCCGTAATCCTCGATGAGGCGCGGCAGCTCGCGCGGCGAATGCACGCGCAGGCCGTAGGTGGTCATGCCCTGCAGTGCAGGATTGTCGTCCACGTACGCAACCGGGCGATAGGTATTGCCTTGGTGCAGGCCGAGGCCGATCTGGTGGCCGGTAGAGCCGGCGCCATAGATGACGACAGGGATGCGCTGCCCCTTCTCCTGCTCGCGGAGCAGGCGCTGCGCCATGAAGCGCGACCCGGCGACCAGGATGGTGCCGATGAGCAGGTAGAGCAGCGGCGTCGAACGCGGCAGCTCGGCCTTGAGCAGCAGGATGGCGGTGGCCAGCACCAGCGCGGAAGCGATCAGTGCCTTGAAGATGACGAGCAGGGTTTCGGCGCTGACATAGCGCACCATCCAGCGGTAAAGCCCGGCGAAGGACAGCGCGACGACACCGCTGACGGCGGCGAAGACGAAGCACAGCAACTGGGCGGTGCTGGCCGGTTGCCAGAGTTCACCGTAACGCAGGGAGAGGGCGAGCCACAGGGCCAGCAACAGGGAAACGCTGTCGCTGGCAATCATCACGGCCACTTTGCTGTGGCGCGACATTTCCACTAGAAAACCACGCATATCGCCTCTTTACACAAGCCTCTTCCCGCGCCGCGGCTACGGTATCACCCCGGGTGGGGGGCCTCAACGGCTGGCACGCAATTCACGGCTCCATGCCTGAAATTGCACACCCGGTTCGACGCTGGCAATGACATGCATCACCCGGACGGCACGGCTGTCCGGGCGTGGCGAAACAGAGGCTGTCTTATTTCTTGCTCTTGTCGCCCGGCTTTTTCTTGTCGCCCGGCTTGGGGGAGGTCTGGCGCAGCGGGCTGAGTGCGCTGGCCTGCTGGATATGGAAAGTGACGCTGCCGGCCTTCAGCACCTTGCCGTCGGCGTCCTCCACCCGGACCTCGAGCGTGTGGCTGCCACGGCCGAGCGACTCCGGAACGATTTCCTCCAAGTTCTCGCTGCTGCTGCCATCGAGCAGCAACTTGAGACGGTGGCCATCCAGCAGGGAAGGCATGACGCTGAAAGCGACGGGGATGCCTTCGCCGGCGCGCCGATGGAAGGACTCGGCGCCCGGACTCTGGATCACGATCTCGTAGTCGCCGGCCTGTCGTACCGGCTTCGGAACAGCGGATGCGGCTGGCCTGTACGTCCTGCTCGGCGCCAGCGCCGGTACCGTCATGACCGGATTCGGCTTGAGCTTCTCGACTTTCTCGGCGCGCTCGCCGGGCACGGAGTCGGAAAGGACCAGGTTGCCGTCGTTGTCGTAATACTTGTAGACGTCCGCACCCGCCGGCAGTGCAAGCGCCAGCAGGACGAGGAGGCCGGGCAACCGGCAAGGCAATGGCATTCTTTTCTCCGCGCCAGTGTTTGAGTCCGCAGCTTATCCCTTTGCCGCCGGCCGGGCGAATACCCCTGCCGGAAAATGCAACGCCGCCCACAAATGCGCCAGTCATTCCACGGTGCCAGCCCGTGCGCCAGGAGCCGATGCGCGCGCCGTACCAGCCTGCCGGTACCGGTTCAGGGCCGGAGTTCTGCCAGGCAAAGCTCCAGCAGCTCGCGCCAGTGCGGCCGGTGCAGACCGAAATCGCCCTCCACACGGGCACCGGACAGCACCGAGCTGCGGGGGCGTCGTGCAGCGGAGGGATAGTCGGCCGCCGCGATCGCGGACACGTTTCCCGGGCACTGCATGAGTTCGCGGATGGCGCAGGCCAGGCCGTGCCAGCTCACTTCTCCCGCAGGGGTCACATGGTAGACCGCCTCCTGCCGCGGCAGCTCCCGCGGATGGTGCGCCGCCAGCAGGAACGCCGTGGCTTCGGCAAGCCAGCGGCTCCAGCAGGGCGCGCCGGACTGGTCGGCCACCACCGCCACCTCCGGCCGCTCCTGCAGCAGGCGCAGCATCGTCAGCACGAAATTGCTGCCGCGCGCTCCGTACAGCCAGCTTGTGCGCAGGATGAGATGCGGACAGCCGGCCTGCTGCACGGCCAGCTCGCCGGCAAGCTTGCTGGCGCCATAGACATTGAGCGGGTGTGGCGGGTCGGACTCGCCGTAGGGCGCGTCCTGCTCGCCATCGAACACGTAGTCGGTGGAGAAATGCACGAGCGCCGCACCCAGGCGGACAGCCTCTGCGGCGAGCACGCCCGGTGCCACGGCATTGATGGCCATCGCGAGCTCCCGCTCGCTCTCGGCGCGGTCGACGGCCGTGTAGGCCGCCGCATTCACGATGAGGGCCGGACGCAGCGCTCCGGTGACACGCACGATGGCGTCGGGATCGGCAAGGTTCATTTCCGCCGCGCCCGCCACGAAGACTTCGCCGAGCACGTTGAGCGTGCGCTGCAGTTCCCACGCGAGCTGGCCGTTCCTGCCGACCAGCAGGATCTTCACGGATAGACCTCGGCGTCCGCGAAACGGGGCGCGGCACGGTCCTTGGGCGAAAGCAGCGGTGGCACCGCGAGCGGCCAGTCGATGCCGAGAACGGGATCGTCCCAGCGGATGCTGCGGTCGTCGCCCGGCGCGTAGTAGTCCGTGGTCTTGTAGAGGAAATCCGCGCTGTCCGAGAGCACGAGGAAGCCGTGCGCAAAGCCTTCGGGAATCCAGCGCATGAGCCGGTTGGCTGCGGAAAGATGCAGGCCTTCCCAGCGTCCGAACGTCGGCGAGGAGCGGCGGATGTCGACGGCGACATCGAACACTTCGCCCGCCACCACGCGCACCAGCTTGCCCTGCGGCTGCTGCAGCTGGTAATGCAGGCCGCGCAGCACGCCGCGGCGCGAGCGCGAGTGGTTGTCCTGCACGAATTCGCGCGCGATGCCGGTCAGCTCGGCGAAGGCGCGCGCGTTGAAACTCTCCATGAAATCGCCGCGCTCGTCCGCATAGACCTGCGGCTCGATCAGCAGCAGGCCGGGCAGCGACGTCGCGCTCGCCTTCACCGGGCCTCCCCCACGACTTTCAGCAGGTATTGCCCATAGGAGGTCTTGCCGAGCGCCTCGGCCTGGCGAATCAGCGTCTCGCGCGACAGCCAGCCGTTGTTGAAGCCGATTTCCTCCAGGCAGGCCACCTTGAGGCCCTGACGGGTCTCGATGGTCTGCACATAGTAGGAGGCATCGAGCAGGCTTTCGTGGGTGCCGGTGTCCAGCCACGCGAAACCGCGGCCGAGCCGCTCCACGAAAAGGTCGCCGCGCTCGAGGTAGGCGCTGACCACCGAGGTGATCTCGAGTTCGCCGCGCGCCGAAGGCTGCACCTGCTTCGCGATCGAAACGACATCGTTGTCGAAGAAATAGAGGCCGGTAACCGCGAAATTGGACTTCGGCCTGGCGGGCTTCTCCTCGACACTGACGGCGCGGCCTTCGTCGTCGAACTCCACGACACCGAAACGTTCCGGATCGAGCACCTGGTAGCCGAACACGGTGGCGCCCTTCTCGCGCGCCACGGCGCGCTGCAGCATGCCGGTGAAATAGCCGCCGTGGAAAATGTTGTCGCCCAGCACCAGGCAGACGTTGTCCCGGCCGATGAATTCCTCGCCGATGAGAAAGGCCTGCGCGAGACCGTCCGGCTTCGGTTGCACCGCATACTGGAGGCGGATGCCGAACTGGCTGCCGTCGCCGAGCAAGCGCTCGTACATGGGCAGGTCGTGTGGCGTGGAAATCAGCAGGATGTCCTGGATACCCGCCAGCATCAGCACCGACAGCGGGTAGTACACCATCGGCTTGTCATAGATCGGCAGCAGCTGCTTGGATACCGCCAGGGTGATGGGGTGCAGCCGCGTGCCGGAACCGCCGGCCAGTACGATGCCTTTCATCAATTGCGCTCCGCATAGTTTTGCCGGACCCACTCGCGATAGGTTCCGTTTTTTATGTTGTTCACCCAGTCCGGGTGCGAGAGATACCACTGCAAGGTCTTGCGCAGGCCGCTCGCGAAGGTTTCCGCAGGGCGCCAGCCGAATTCGCTTTCCATCTTGCGTGCATCGATGGCATAGCGGCGATCGTGGCCCGGCCGATCCTTCACGAAAGTGATCTGTTCGCGATAGCTGCGGCCGTCGCTGCGCGGCGAGAGCTCGTCGAGCAGCGCGCAGACCAGGTTCACGACATCAATGTTCTTCTGCTCGTTGCAGCCGCCGATGTTGTAGGTCTCGCCGGTGCGGCCGTCCTTCAGCACCCGGCGTATCGCCGCGCAGTGATCGCCGACATAGAGCCAGTCGCGCACATTGAGGCCGTCGCCGTAGACCGGCAGCGGCCGGCCCTCCAGCGCATTCAGGATCATGAGTGGAATCAGTTTTTCGGGAAACTGGAACGGGCCGTAGTTGTTGGAGCAGTTGGTGGTGAGCACCGGCAGCCCATAGGTGTGGTGCCAGGCTCGCACGAGATGGTCCGAGGCCGCCTTGGACGCGGAGTAAGGGCTGTTGGGCGCATACGGCGTGGATTCGCTGAATGCAGGGTCTTCCGGGCCCAGCGAGCCGAACACCTCGTCGGTGGAGACGTGCAGGAAACGGAACGCCGTGCGTGCCTCCGGCTCCAGTTCCAGCCAGTAGGCGCGTACCGACTCGAGCAGGCGGAACGTGGACAGCACATTGGTCTCGATGAAATCGGCCGGCCCGTGGATGGAGCGGTCGACATGGCTCTCGGCCGCGAAATTCAGCACGGCCACAGGACGGTGCTCGGCCAGCAAACAGGAAACAAGGTCGGTGTCGCCGATATCGCCCTGCACCAGCAGGTGCCGGGCAGGATCGGCATCGCGCAGGTTTTCCGGATTGCCGGCGTAGGTTAGCTTGTCGACGTTGACCACGCCGCCCTGCTCCGCTTCCAGCCACTGCAGGATGAAGTTGCTGCCGATGAAGCCGGCACCGCCGGTGACGAGGATCGTGTTCGCCATTGCCAGTCCTGTTGATACGCCCTTCTGCGAGGGCTGCCTGCTCCCGGGCTGCCGGGCAGGGGATCCGGCTGCCGGTGCGCGGGATCCGGGAGCTTAGCCCTTTGCCGCCGGCAGGGCGAATACCCTGCGCCTCAAAAAGCAGAAAGGCCCGCATGAGCGGGCCTTTCCGTGGAGCATCCTTTCGGGATCAGCAGCTGTAGTACAGCTCGAACTCGATCGGGTGCACCTGGGTGCTGACCATGCGGGCTTCCTCGGTCTTCAGCTCGATGTAGGCGTCGAGCATTTCCTTGGTGAACACGCCACCCTTCAGCAGGAAGTCGTGGTCGGCCTGGAGGGCGGCCAGGAGACCGGCCATCAGCAGGGCAGCGAAGGCCAGGTAGGGGTTGGCCACGGGATCCGGGAAACGGGCTTCGATACGCTTGGCCTTGGCGCTGGCCACGTACGGAATGCGGATGGAAGCCGAGCGGTTGCGGGCGGAGTAGGCCAGCTTGATCGGGGCTTCGTAGTGCGGGACCAGGCGCTTGTAGGAGTTGGTCGCCGGGTTGGTGATGGCATTCAGCGCGCGAGCGTGCTTGATGATGCCGCCGATGTAGTACAGGGCCAGTTCGGACAGGCCAGCGTACTGGTCACCGGCGAACAGGTTCTTGCCATCCTTGGAGATGGACATGTGCACGTGCATGCCGGAGCCGTTGTCGCCGACCATGGGCTTGGGCATGAAGGTAGCGGTCTTGCCGAAGGCGTGGGCGGTGTTCAGCACGGCGTACTTGAGCTGCTGGACTTCGTCGGCCTTGCGCACCAGGGTGTTGAAGGACACGCCGATTAATCGACCGGGGGCACGGGGAAGTAGCCGCCCTTGACGCGGGGACGGTGGCCGGTGTTGCCGCCTTCGAAGGAATTGTTGGTGGCCCAGGCGCCTTCTTCAGCGATCAGCTCGTGGGACACGCCGTTCATGCCGACCTTCCACTTCACTTCGTCGAACACGAAGAATTCGGGTTCCGGACCGAAGAAGGCGGTGTCGCCGATGCCGGTGGACTTCAGGTAGGCCTCGGCACGCTTGGCGATGGAGCGCGGATCACGCTCGTAGCCCTGCATGGTGGAGGGTTCGATCACGTCGCAGGTGACGACGACGGTGGGCTCGTCGAAGAACGGGTCCATGAAGGCGGTCTGATCGTCCGGCATCAGGATCATGTCGGAGGCTTCGATGCCCTTCCAGCCGGAGATGGAGGAGCCGTCGAACATCTTGCCGACGGTGAAGGTTTCTTCGGAAACCGTGCTGGCCGGGAAAGTAACGTGCTGTTCCTTGCCCTTCGTATCGGTAAAGCGGAGGTCAACCCACTTCGCCTCGTGTTCTTTCATCAGACCAAGCGTCTTCTGCGACATGTTTTTCTCTCCAGGGAGCATGCATGACTGGGTTTTTATTCGCGTCCTCAAGACCCCGTTGGCGAAGCGGAAACCCGACCCACTTTAGGTATGTCTTTCAAACACCGTGCGCGTTCGAGGAGCAAATTGCATACCAGCTAGGGACTCCCCGCATT
>JAJNDL010000054.1 GCA_021156385.1 Moraxellaceae bacterium
GTGGCGGTGCCGGACCTACAGCCGCCCGCTGCGCTTGATGTCGAGGTAGCGGTTGATGAGGCCCACGGCCAGCTTGTCCGGCTGCGTGTCCAGCACCAGCATGCCTTCGTGGCGCAGCCGGTTGAGCGCCTTCTCGCGCTCCTGCAGGTAGAGGTGGGTCGCGGCCGTGGTCAGGGCGCGGTCGGTGTCGCCCGGCTCCTCGAGGTCGATCTCGTCCAGCACCTTCTCGCGCAGGTTGGCGATCAGCACCAGGTGGCGCTCGCCGAGCAGCTTGCAGGCCTCGGTCAGCTCCGCGCTGTCCTCGTCGCGCAGGCTGGTGATGATGACCACCAGGCTGCGCTTGCGCAGGCGCTCGGTGAGCTGCGTGCAGACGCTGAGGAAGTCCGGCGTCTGGCTGCCGGCCTCGAGATCGAACACGGCATTCATGATGCGCGCCAGCGTGTCGTGGCCCTTGGCCGGCGGCAGGAAGCGCTCCTCGTTGGCGAAGCTCATCAGGCCGACGGCATCGCCCTGGCGCTGCACCACGTAGGCGAGCAGCAGCAGCGCGTTGAGCGCCTCGTCGAAATGCGAGAGGCGGCCGTCCTGCGAGCGCATGCGGAAGCCGCCGTCGAGCAGCAGCATCACCTGCTGGTCGCGTTCGTCCTGGTATTCGCGCGAGATCAGCTTGCGCAGGCGCGACGTCGCCTTCCAGTCGATCTGGCGCAGCGCATCGCCTTCGCGGTACTCGCGCAGCTGGTGGAACTCGAGGCCGGCGCCGCGGCGCCGGCGCAGGCGGATGCCGAGCTGCGAGAGACGGTTGTCGCTGGCCAGCAGTGCGTACTTGGAGACTTCGGCAAAGTTCGGGTAGACGCGCACATCGGTAGTGACGGGCAGGAACACCTGGCGGGTGAGGAGGCCAAGCCGCCCGGGAATGCGCAGGTCGACGCCGGCGAAGTGGCGGATGCCGCGCTGCATGAAGCGCAGGCGATAGCTTAGGCGCGTGCGCGCCTGCGGCGGCAGGGTCCAGGCCAGTGGCAGGCCCTCGACCTCGACGGCCGGAGGATGATGGTCGAAGACCTGCAGGCGCAGGGGGCGCCGGCGCCGGTTCGAGAACTCCAGCGTGACGTCGCGCCACACCCCGAGCGGCACCACGGGCGCGACCTCGCGCCGGCATTCCGGCACGGCGGCGAGGGCGAGCGCCAGCAGCTCCCCGCCGAGCGCGAGCAGCAGCAGGGCGCCGGACCCCAGCCACGCGCGATCGAGCTCGGGCAGGAAGATCAGCACGAGACCGAACATCGTCCATGCCGCCAGCAGCGGCAGCAGGCGCGGACCGGGCAGGAAACGGCGCAGCATCAGAGTCGCGGCGCCTCGATCTTGTCGAGGATCTGGTGCAGCACGTCGGCGCTGTCCAGGCCTTCCATCTCGAGTTCCGGCGACAGCACGAGGCGGTGGCGCAGCGCGGGAATGACGAGCCGCTTCACGTCGTCGGGCGTGACGAAGTCGCGCTGCTCCATGAGCGCGGCGACGCGTGCCGCGCGCAGCAGCGCAATGCCGCCGCGCGGGCCGGCGCCGACCGCGACGCCGGGCCACTCGCGCGTGGCGCGCACGATGGCGACGGCATAGTCGCGCACGCGGTCCTCGATGCGCGTCGCGGCCGCGAGACGCTGCAGGCCCTGGATGGTCTCCGGGCTGACCAGCGTCGCCAGGTTGTCGACGTCGAGCACGTCGCCGATGCGGCCCTGCGTTACCAGGCTGAGTAGGTCGCGCTCCTCCTGCTCGCGCGGGTAGTCCACCACGATCTTGAGCAGGAAGCGGTCGAGCTGCGCTTCCGGCAGCGGATAGGTGCCTTCCTGTTCGATGGGGTTCTGCGTCGCCAGCACCATGAAGGGTCGCGGCAGCGGGAAGGACTGGCCTTCGATGGTGACCTGGTTTTCCTGCATCACTTCCAGCAGCGCCGCCTGCGTCTTCGCCGGCGCGCGGTTGATTTCGTCCGCCAGCAGCAGGTGCGTGAACACCGGGCCCTTGCGGATCTTGAACTCCTGGCTCTTGAGCTCGTAGAGCGCATGGCCGGTGACGTCGGAGGGCATGAGGTCGGGCGTGAACTGGATGCGCGCGAAGCTGCCGCCGAACGTGCGGGCGAGGGCGCGCACCAGCAGCGTCTTGCCGAGGCCGGGCACGCCTTCCACCAGCACATGGCCACCGGCCAGGAGGGCCACCAGCGAGAGCTCGACGGCTTCCTGCTGGCCGACCACGGCGCGCGCGATTTCCTTGGTGAGGCGCTCGATGATCTGCGCGGCTTTCGCGACGTTGCCGTTGCCGTTGCCACCCGGGCCGGCGCTGCCGCCCGTGCTGGAGCCGCTGGTTTCCGTGGCGTCGGTCATGTCGTTCATAACGCTTTCCTCAGGCGGTTGATCAGGCGGATGTCCGCCGCAAATTGCAGGAGATGGTCGGGGCTGTCGGTTGTCAGCACGCGCAGTACGGCGCCGCTCTCGATGCGCGCACGCGCGGCGAGCTGCACGGCGAGTTCGTGGCTGGGCAGGCGGCGCCACTGCGGGTGGCGGCGCTGCACCTGGGCCAGCAGGCGCTGGCGGCTGGCTTCATGGAGCTGGCCGAGGCCGCCGTGGCGCAGCAGGTAACGACCGCTGGCCTCGAGATGCTCGGCCAGCCGGCGCCGTGCCGTCGGCAGCACGCTCACCAGCGGCCCGAAGCGACGGCTGATGGCCCACAGCCAGACCAGCACGGCCAGCGCCAGCGCCGTCAGGAAAGGCGTCGCCTCCTCGAGCACGAGCGCGAACAGTGAGGGACGCTCCATGCCGTGCACCAGCCAGGCCTCTTCGCCACGCTGCGCATCGATCACGCGCCAGAGCAGCGCGGCATGGTCGCCTTCGCCGAGGTTCATGTTGTGCATCCAGAGATTGTCGCTGACCAGGGTGACGTGGCCCTTGCCGAGGGCGAAGCGCATGGCGTGCGCACCGTTGCGGTCCTTCGCCTCCCAGACCGGGGCAACCCGTCCCGCCTGCAGGAAGCCGTGCAGCTGGAAGTGCGCCTGCACGCTGCCCTCGTCGCCGAGCTGCACCGGCAGGAAGCGCGGCTGCTGCGGCAGGTCCTGCATCACTTTCTCGTCTTCGGGCTCGCGCTGCAGGCGCTGCACGTCGAGCTGGCCGGCGATGAGATTGCGGCCCTCATCGTCCTCGTCGCCCGCGGCCAGTTCCGTCACGAGATGGCCGCCGTCCTTCACCCAGGCCAGCAGCTCGGTCTGCTCGCGGAAGTCCAGGTACTGCAGCGGCGTGGCCAGCACCAGCACACGCGCCTGCGGCGGCAGCCGGCTGTATTCCGGCGCGAAGCGCACGCGGACGCCGTTCGCCTCGAGCAGGCGGCCGGCAGCGAGCCAGGGATTGAGGATCGCCTCGCGGCTGTAGCCCTTGTCGTACTCCTCGTACTCCACGGTGAAGCAGGCGAGCAGGAGCGCCACGAGCAGGGCGGCGATCAGCGGCATGCGCCAGCGTTTCATTTGCCGCCTCCCGTGGCCGCGACCTTCTCGAAGCAGCGGCGATACACCTGCAGCAGTTGCTCGAAGTCGTCGGGCACGCGGCGCGCATAGGCCAAGGCCATCCATGCCCGCACGATGGGCGCAAAACCTTCGCCGACCACGGCCTTGCCGCTGCGCCGCGCCAGCTGCAGGCATTCGCCCTCGGTGGCGCTGTCGGGCAGTTCGATGCGGTGGTGTTCGGCAAGGCTGCGGACGGCGCCGCGATAGAGCAGGCTGAGCGCCAGCACCGCATCGCCGCGCTGCCAGGCGGCACGGGCCGCCGCACTGATGGCGCCGGGCAGTTCCTCGTCGGCGAGGGCGAGCGTCTGCGCTTCCCGCGTCGGGCGTGCGGTGCGGGGCGCGTCGCGCGCCAGCACGCGCGGCCCCAGCCACTGCCAGCCGCGCCAGAGCAGCCACAGCAGCGCCAGGCCGAGCAGGATCACCAGCACGACCTTGATGACCTCGGCGAGGCCGGCGAGGTTCATGGGAGGCGATTCCTTGTCCGGCTTCTTCTCCTTTTCTTTCAGGAGTGGCTCCAGCAGCGTCGACAGCCAGTCGCGGAAGGCGAGCTTGCGACTCTGCCCCTGCTGATGGAAATCGGGACCCCCGAGGATTTTGCGGGCCTGGTCACGCAGGGGCTTTGCGTAGGCTGGCGCCGACGGGTTCGCCGCATCCGAGGGCGCGGGCACGGGGCTGCTGGCGGGTGCCTCGGCCGCCGGCACGGCTGCAGGCTCCGCGGTTGCCGGCACGACTGCCGGCCCTGCTGCGGCAGAGAGGCCGATGCAGGAACACAGCAGCAGGATGCTGAAGGCCGCCCTCATGGCAGCCTCCGGTACGCGTCGAGGCGCTCGCGCAGATGGCGGAAGGCGAGTTCCAGGTCCCAGGCCTCCAGCTCGGTGCGGCGGTTCAGGTAGAGCGTGAAGCCGGAAGCGACGTAGAACGGTTCGACGAGGGACATGGCGATGAAGTAGACGCCGATATTGGCAAGCTGCAGCCAGAGCGTGTCGCTGCCGCCCGAAAAGTAGGCCCAGAGATCGCTGGCGGTGCCTTCCGGTGCGAACCAGAACAGCAGGCTCAGCGTCGCCAGCAGCAGGAAGCCCTCGCAGTGCAGCATCACGATGTGCAGCCAGCGCGCCTTGCTGGTGTACTGGTTGCGCAGCAGCGCGATGCGCGCCTGGCGCTCGCGCTCCGGCAGGTTCTCCAGCAGCCAGACCGGCAGCAGGTAGGCGCGGCTCATGCTGAAGCGGCGCCAGAGCAGATGGCCGATCAGGCCCTGCCGCCAGCTGCCGGCGAGCAGGCGCGCGATCTCGCCCAGCGACGGTGTCGCACCGAAAACGCGGCGCGAGAGCATGATGAGCAGCGCATAGTCGTAGAGCGGCTTCAGCCACCACATCAGCACGGTCATGGTGCCGAACTGGAAGAACACGGTCAGGAACACCGCCAGGGCGAGCACCGGCAGCGTCACCAGGAACCAGGTCTTCCAGAGCAGGCGGGCCTCGCTCTGCGCTAGGCGCACGCCGAGGTCGGCAGCCTCCCAGGCACCGCGCGGACGTACTTCGAGACGCAGGTCAGCGAGCTGCATCGGCGCTCTCCCTGCCCCTGCCGGCGAACGCCAGGTAGAGCGCGACGGCCGACCACAGTACGGCGGCGACGGCGTATTTCACTTGGGCGGGAATCGCGGTGCTGGATGACCAGAAGGCCTCGATCATCGCCGCCAATACCAGGAAGAGCGTGGCGCCGTAGATGATGCGCACCGCGCTGCGCGCCTGCAGGCGCAGTGCCTCGGCGCGCGTGAGCCGGCCCGGTGAGACCAGTGCGCGGCCCAGCATGAGCCCGGCCATGCCGCAGAGCACGATGGCGGTGAGTTCGAAGGCGCCGTGGCCGCAGACGAAGGACCAGAACGTTTCGCTGTAGCCGATGCGGGTGAGGTGGCCGGACACGGCGCCGAGCGCGATGCCGTTGAAGAGCAGGATGACGAGGCTGCCGACGCCGGCCATCATGCCGCCGGCGAAGGTCTGGAAGCCGATGCCGATGTTGTGCTGGATGTAGTAGCCGAACATGAAGAAGTCGCTGGCGTCGTCGCGCTCGAAGCCGATGGTGCGGCGGCCCGGATCGTACATGTGCTCGAACTGGCGCACCTGGTCGGCGTCCATCACGCTGTAGATCACGGACGGATGCAGCCAGACGGCCAGCGCCATGGCGATGTAGGAGCCGTAGAAGAACAGCATCGAGAGCCAGAACGGTCCGGCATGGCGGCGCACCAGCGCCGGGAAACCGGCCAGCAGGAAATTGCTGACGATGCCGGCCAGCGGCTCGCGCGAGGCGTAGAGGCGGTAGTGGGCCTGCACCACCAGGCGGTTGAGCTTTTCCACCAGTGCCGGTGGGTAGTGGCGCTCGCGGGCCAGCGCGAGATGCTGGCAGACCTGGCGGTAGCGTGCGGGCAGGGCCAGCACGTCCGCCTGCGCGGCTTTGTCCTGCATGGCGCTTTCCAGGGCCTGCCAGTCGCCTTCATGGCGACGCACGAACTCCTGCGGGCTCATCGTTCCCCCGCCAGCCAGCGCGCCATGCCGCGCAGCCGCGTCACGCCGTCCTTGCCCTTCGCATGCGTCAGCGGCTCCAGGATCTCGGCCAGTTCGCGCTGGCGCGATTCGGAGAGGCGCGTGCTGCGTTCCGCGAAGGCGATGATGGCCTTCTGCTCGTTGAGGCGCAGCTTGATGCCGGGGCCGCTCACCGGCGCCTCGGGCAATGTCGGCGGCTTGAGCGGCGCTGGCGCCCACACCACCAGCGTGCCTGCGGCCAAGTCGCCGAGGCGCTGGAAGCGCGGGTGGAAGAGCATGAACAGGATGCCGAAGCCGAACAGCAGCGGCAGGAAATCGGCGGTGCGCAGCAGGTTGCGGATGACCGAGGCAGCGAAGCCCACCGGGCGGCCGTCGCTTTCCACCACGGTGATGCCGAAGCTGCGCTTGCCCGGCGTGGCGCCATTGCCCAGCACCTCGAAGAGCACCGGATAGAACCATTCCACAAGGAAGGCGACGAGCATGAACACGCCCATGCCGAAGGCGCCGAGGATGCCCAGCACGCCGGCGATCGTGGCAAGTATCGCCGCGCGGATGAGGAGGTCGAGCGCGAAGGCGCTGATGCGGGCAACGGCGCCGGCGGGCACCAGGGCGAGGTCGACGCCTTCGGGAGTGGCAACGGACTGTCGGGTATCGAGCATCAGGACGGGTCTACGCTTCTGGTCGGGCGCGATGCACGTCCCCAACGGCCATTCATGGCGAAATTCCCTGGCGCAAAAAAAATCGGGTGGGAAGTCCGGAGACTTCCCGCCCGATTATGCAGAAGCCGGCGCGTGCTGTCAGCGCGGCAGGGCTTCTTCACGCACCGCGTCGGCGGGACGCTCGCCGATCTTCACCTTGAGCTCGAGCTCCTGTCGGCCGCGCATGACCACGACGTTGGCGTCGGAACCGGGCTTGATGGCGGCGATCAGGTTGATGGCCTGGGCGGCGTTGTCGACGGGTTTGTCTTCGATGCGCGTGAGGATGTCGCCGGGCTTGATGCCGGCCTGGTGGGCCGGGCCGCTGCGCACGATGCCGGCGATGGCGACGCCTTTCTGCGTGGCGCTGTCGATGCGGGCGGCGAGTTC
>JAJNDL010000055.1 GCA_021156385.1 Moraxellaceae bacterium
GCCGATACCGCGCTCACCATCGCCGCGCTCGCCGGCAACGCCGACGTGGTGAAGCTGCTGCTCGACAAGGGCGCCGACATCAACGGCGGCAAGGGGCCGCGTGTGCCGCTCACCGTCGCCATCCACCGCGGCTACGGCGACGTCGTGCAGCTGCTGCTCGACAAGGGTGCCGATCCGCTCTTCCGCAAGCCGGTCAAGACGCCCGGCATGTCCGGCAGCTCCATCTCGGCGATGAGCATCGCGCTGCAGAACGGCAAGCCGGAAGGCGCGCTGCTGCGCACCGCCGTGATGAAGAAATTCTCCTCGCAGCCGCAGCACCAGTGGGACGGCTGGCTCGAACAGGAAGGCGAACGCCTGCCGATGACGGACGGCACCCTGCACCTGAAGCGCAAGCCCTTCACGCTGTTCCTGCGCATGCCGGCCGATTCGCAAATGCGCCTCGCCTCCTGCACCAGCACGCGCATCTTCGACGAGATCCGTACCAACGACCTCGGCGCCGCGGTGTACCAGCTCGACAAGCCGGGCCTCGAGCCGCGCGATGGCTCCGCGCGCTGGCTGCTGGTGAGCAGCGATATCAATCCGGCCGGGAAGGGCAAGCGTCCGCCCGCCACGCAGACCTGGCAGTGGAACGGCCTGCGCCAGGACTTCAACCGTCGCGACAAGACGCCGCAGGGCGATGTCTTCGTGCGCGAGATCGACGCCTTCATGATGGCGGCCGGTTCCGACGAGTACGCGCGGGTCGCGATCGAGGAAAGCAAGCTGCCCGAGGTGAACATCGTGATCGGTTCGGCGCTCGACTACGACAGCAGCGCCGGCGATTTCGTCAACGCCCACCACATCAAGCTGGTCTTCGACCGCTGAGCCTGCTTCCGCATTCCGCCACGTAACGCACGGGCCGGCTTGTCCGGCCCGTCGTTTTTTGCGTGCGCCGCGCAGTGGAAAAACCGCGACTGTCACCCATCATTAGGGCTTTACAGGCAACGCCTTCGGCGGCGGAGGTCAGCATGGCCCTGGACGCAATCAAGGAAGCCGGCGTCAAGCTGGCGGCCAACCGGTACCTGGCCGATATCGGCGAGATCAAGACCATCGACATCGAGAAGGAGGCCGGCAAGATTTCCCTGCAGGCCGACTTGCGCGGCGAACCGGGCCTGGTGCAGCTCGAGGTCGACTACCATCTCGACCCCGAGGAACTCGTGCTGGAGCGCTTCCACTGCGACCGCGAATGGATCGAGGAAGCGCTCAACCGCTGGGTGGCCGGCAAGCGCATCGGCATTCACAACGATGCCGTCGAGGCAGCACTCAACCTGCTGTTCTAGCCTCCCCCTGGCGGATGCTGCGCGCCGCCAGCGCAGCACTTGCCTGGCGGCCGCCGTTGCCGCGAACGGCTCTTGCGCGGTGGCTGTCGGCCCCGGACTCAGGCCGGCAGCGGCGCTGGCATGACGTCGGCTTCCGTGCGCGATGGCATTCGTCCGGCAAGCCACTGCGCGAGTTTCTGGCGCAGGATGGCGAGACCCAGCCGGGCCCCGTACTGCAGCAGTCTGAACGCGCCTTTCGCGAGCGTGACCAAGATGCTCATTGTCCGTCTCCGGAGTGTGCCCGAGCCGCAAGTCTAGCCGCACTGCAGCGGGCTGCCCGCGCGGCCCTGCAGCGGTGCGGACTGCCATCCTGTGCATTGCACCACCTACGGAAGGAGCCAACATGACCTCACCCCTGCATGTCGCCTGTCCGCATTGTCATCGCAAGAACCGCGTCCCTGCCGAACGTCTCGGTGACGGCGCACGCTGCGGCAGCTGCAAGCAGGCCCTGTTCACCGGTCATCCGGTGAATGCGACGACGGCTACCTTCACAGCCCATGTCGGTGGCGACCTCCCGGTGATCGTGGATTTCTGGGCGCCCTGGTGCGGGCCCTGCCGCTCTTTCGCGCCGGTGTTCGAGCAGGCCGCCGCGCAGCTCGAGCCGCGCGTGCGGCTGGTGAAAGTGGATACCGAGGCGGAGCCCATGCTGGCGCAGCGCTTTGGCATCCGCAGCATTCCCACGCTGATGGTGTTCCGCGGCGGGCAGGAGGTGACACGCCTGGCCGGTGCACTGCCGCCCGCGCAGTTCATGCAGTGGGTGCAGCAGTCGCTGCGCTGAGTGCCGCACATTTCTGCACTTGCCCGCTGCTTGCGCCGCCGGGGTGCTATACCAAATGCACGGCCCGATTTCCGGGCGGCCTTTCCTCCAGTGAGGTAGCACACCATGGCCAACCTAGAACGCCGCGCGGACATCAACGGCAACGCGCCGCGAAAGATACGCCGCGAAAACGGTGGCGAGCCGCTCCGCGAGCAGGACTTCCTGCCCGACGACAACGACGAGGACTATGAACGCACCTGGGAAGGTGGCGCACCGGACGCGCCGTCGCCCTTCATCGTGCAGAGCGAGTTCCAGGAAGGCGTCGGCGAACAGAAGGATTTTCTCGAGCAGTTCGATGAAGACCTCTACAACGATCGCGAGGATCCGCCTGCGCAGGGCAACACTGCGGATGTCGCCATGGGCGACCGTCGCTTCGGCTCGGATGGCGAAGCGTACGCGGAATATGCGCACCGCCGTCCCGGAGAGGATTCCTCGGTCGGCATGTCACGCGATCCGGCGGACATCGCCGACGAGGACGAGCAGCCCTGAGCCGCGCGTGCCACGCGTGCGGTGCAACCGGCCTAGCGGTTCGCCGGCAGCGGCACGCGCAGATGCTCGAAGGGCGTATTCGCGAACATGACCCAGGGCCCGCTGCTGGCCGCGTTCATCTCCACCGGGGTCCCAAGGCTGCGGCCCCAGCAGCACGAGATGCGGCGGCAAGTCCAGCCATCCCTGGCCGCTGGCCGGCTGCGCCGCAAAGGGATCGGCGTTGCCGGGCTCGCTGCCCCCCTGGAGCATGTAGGCGAGGCCGCTGCCCGTGATATTCGGCGTGCGCCGCGCCAGCCGTGCATTCATCCATTCCAGCCCCTGCCGGTCGAGGCACACCGGATCGTTGCCGGGCGTGGCCGGATTGTCGGGGAAGCAGGTCCAGCCGTTCGTTCCGGGGCGCAACACGGGCGGCAGTTCGCCGGAGGCGGCAGGATGGTCCCAGATGCCGGCATTGGCCGAGATCGCGCCCGGCGCCGCACTCATCGCATTCCGGATCTTGCCGTCGTCCGTGACAACTCCTTCGGCCAGCACCGCCGGCGCGGCCACCCACAGGCCCGTGCAGAGCACGGCATTTCGCAGCAATTGTTTCATGGCTCCTCCTGCAATCCCGCTGGTGCTGGCGCCAGGGTTTGCGTCGCTGTCTGCCGCACGACTCGGCACGACGGAGGAGATGCAGCAGTCGACCGGCAGGCGCAGGCGCAGATCGCTAAGCCTAGATAACACCGGATATCTGGCAAGCACGGACTGTCATGTCGGCGTGCAGCGGGGCGGATCTATGCCCATGCACGCTGCAACGTCGGTGTCGCAAACGGGTAGCTTTATTTGTCACGGGCTGTCGCCTGTGTCGACATCGTGTGGAAAGCGCAAGCTGTTCTGCAACATCACTTCACATAAACCCACGTCTTGAAACCGACATAATCTTTTTTCTGGCAAAGAATTAATGTGTCTAAGCAGTTGACGGCATTCCGCCGTCCTGGCTTTTCGTTCACATGCCCAAGCAGGAGGCGCGTAATGGCCAATACCTTCAAGCGCTATCTGAGAAGCTTTGCCGATTCCACCCGAAGTGCCACACGCAGCATCTTCAGCGACCGGATCGCCGGAGCCACGGACAAGCTCAAGGCCGGCAAGGCTGGCCAGTTCTTCAGCAACCTCGTCGACCGGGTTCGCGGCGAGTCGTCCGGTCGCGGCGGTGCGCGGCGTGCCGGCGGCAGCGAAGCCAGCGAGCGCGGCAGCCGCAGCGCCACACGCAGTGGCAAAAGCACGAGTGGACGCAGCAGCACGCGCAGCGCTTCCGCACGCAATACCGAGTCAGGCACCAGCACCCGGGCCAGCGCCGGACGCACCACGTCGGCGCGCAGCTCGACTGCCTCGACGGCACGCAGCTCGAGTCGCAAGGAAGCAGCGCGAAATGAAGGCACCAAGTCGTCCGGCAGCCGCCCTGCCACACGCGCCGAAGGCACGCGCAGTGCCAGCACTCGCCGTACTGGCCAGTCCACCGCCTCGCGCTCGGCCAGCCGCAGCGGCAGCTCGCGCACGCCCCGCGCCCCCCACTGAACGTCGCGCCGGATGCGTCGGCGAACGGACGCATCCGGTCTCACCCGTCATGCTCTGTGCATCCGATGGCGTGTGCTCGCCAGCCTGCCGGATGCCTGCCAACCTTGCGCACGTAACTTCGTGCGTCGTCGAATCTCGCAAGAAAAATCCTTCACATCTTTTCAAAATCAAAACGCGGAAATACACGAACACTGCAAAACCGAAGGCTCAGCTCACCCATGTTTCTGAGCGAAGTGCTACAACCAATTGACTGCGTTCACCAAGCAGACGTTCAACCAGACTTGAGGTGTTACGATGACCACGGACAATCAACGGCAGCAAGGCCAAGGCCAGCAGGGCCAGCAAGGTCAACAGGGACAGCAGGGACAGCAAGGTCAACAGGGACAGCAGGGCACCCGCCAGGGACAGCAGGACCAGCAGGGATACGGGCAGGGCCAGCAAGGCGGCCAGTCCGGTCAACAAGGCCAGCAAGGACAACAGGGCCTCGGAGGACAGACCGGACAGCAGAGCCAGACGAGCCCCGGCCAACAGGGACAGCAGGGCTATGGACAACAGGGTCAGCAGAGCCAGCCCGGTCAGCAAGGGCAGCAAGGACAGACCGGCCAGCAGGGACAGCAGGGCATGCAGGACCGTGAGCAACAGGGCCAGCAGAGCCAGCAGCAACAGGGTCGTGGCCAGCAGCAGCGCTGAGGTCTCGACACTACGGCAAGAGACGGCGCCTGCGGGCGCCGTTTCCGTTTTCAGGGCGGAACATCGGGCGATACGCCCTTGCAAAATCACAACACGTTAACGCTGTGGCCGCCCGGCCCATCATGCCCGCCGTGCTATGCCTAAGTAATCCCACTGATGCGAAACCCGGAGATACTTATGTACCAGGATCCCATCAACCAGGGTCCCGGCCAGAAGCCTCGCGATCACAATCCGGATAACCAGGAAAGCCTGGCCGGGTTCTGGCAGAAGATCATGGAATCCGCGCAGCACTTCTGGAACCGGCTGACCCATGAAGACATCCAGCATGCCCGCAACACGGGCCGTCCCGGCCTCATTCAGGTCCTGCAGCACCGTTACGGCTTCTCTTCCGAGGAAGCCGACCGCCACGTCGAGAACTTTCTTGAGCAGATGCCCAAGAAGGGACTGTTCGAGCGCATGACGGAGGTGAACGGCAATCTCAAGCTCAACCAGTACGTGAGCAATCCGGCACCGGGGCCGTCGGCGCGTGACGATCAGCCGCCGAGCGTACTCGCGCCCGACCGCGATGCGGCGCCAAAGGATGCTGACAAGCCGTGAGCATTGCCTTCGACGCTCATCCGCTTTCCCGGTGTCTCACCCGAATAGCTAATAATCACGCAGATAGGCTGCTTATATGATCGGACTTCAGGAAAAGGGCCGAGGCAGGATGCCTCTGCGCCCGGACACATTTTTTCCAAGGCCGGAGAAGCAGTCATGTCCAGTGAAACCCTGTTGCAGCTCATGGAAGATCCGCCTGCAATCCTCCCTCCTCCTGCCGACCTGGCAGCTGCTAGCCCTGCGACACCGCCTGCGCCGGCCCTTGCTGCAGATGACGACCTGGATTCATCCGGCGCATCCCGAGCGCCGGCACTACATGCGCGTCGCCTCCTCGCGGCGCGCGACATCAACGCCAAGATCGAGAACCTGGAACAGGATATTGCCGATCTGAGCGTCTCGGTGGCCTCCAGCCAGGCCAACCTCAAGGGCGTCATGAATGACCTGCAGAGCCGTTCGTCCAGCATGATGGCGGACCTGATGCGGGTCAGCTCGCGCCTCGAGAAGGAGCACCAGCAGCAGGGCGAACTGCATCGCACCCTCGACCAGCGCCTCACCGGCTCCATTTCCGAACTCGGCCGCGACCTCGACCAGACCGCGGCCATGCTGCAGGCGCAGAAGGATTGCCTGGCGCGCCTGCAGGACAGCCATGACATGCTGCAGCGCCTGCATTCCCATCTCGACAAGGTAGTCAGCCGGCAGGGCCACAGCCTCGGCATCCTCGCTACTGATACGCACCAGCAGCTGCAGATCACGCGCAGCCATATCGAAGCCCTGGACGCGTTTTACCATGAGCAGCAGGAGATGCTGCTGGCGCTGACTTCCGACCATGAACTGCTGGCGCTCAAGTCCGGCCAGCTCGAGGCGCGCGTCACCGGCATCGACAGCACGCTGACCGCGACCATCGGCCAGACGCGCCAGCGTTTTCGTACCGTGGCTGTCGTGATTGCCGTGCTCGCGGTGATCTCGCTCGGCCTCATCACCTATTTCCAGCTCTATCCGTCTGCCGTGCCGGAAACCGTACGCCAGCAGCTCGCCGGCCTCAGCAGCGGCCTCAGCCGGCAGTCCAGCAGCAGTGATGCGCTACGCCAGGAACTCGTCACGATCCAGGAGCGCATGAGCGGGCTGGATGCCCGTCTCGGGCAACAGGCCGGGGAGATTGCCAGCCTGCGCAGCCAGGCGCGCCAGACGGCCCGCAACCTGAAGGCGATCCGGGACGAGCTGTCGTCCTTCCGGGCCGAACTCGAGGCCGGCAGCGAGTCCCTCACCCCTGCCACGGAAAGCATCACTACACCCGTGGCCCTGCCTGGCACACGCGCTAGCCTCTAGCCGGCGCACCGGCAAAAAAAAGCCCGGCATTGCCGGGCTTTTTGCAGGGCAAAAGCTTAAATCGGCTTGATGTTGGCCGCCTGCTTGCCCTTCTGACCCATCGTCACATCGAAGGAGACCTTCTGGCCTTCGGCCAGCGAGCGGAAGCCGTCTGCCTTGATTTCGGAGAAGTGGGCGAAGAGGTCTTCACCACCATCATCTTGCTTGATGAAGCCATAACCTTTGGTGTCGTTGAACCACTTGACGGTACCAGTTGCCATTTGCGTATTACCTGAAAACAAGTTGAAGAGAGAGCGCAGGGCGCTCGGTAGTGCATGAAACCTGGACAGGGAATCGACGAACTGGAGCTCAGGCTGGAGCGAGAACTGGCAGGCCTTGGTTCAGCCTGTGGGACATGCAGGACAGATGATCGACCTCGGGCCCTTGACAAGTCAAGCCGGGGGCCGGGTGAAGTGGTATCACGGCCGTAGCGCACCGTATCGGCGCGTAACTTCCGGGTGGCCACACCTGTGTCCGAGGCCGTCCGTCGTCTTTCTGCCTGGCAAGGGACAGGCCTGTGCGTCTTTGCCCAGTCGCTCACACATCCTTCCTGATGCATTGCGCCTGCTCTCATACCTTCGATAAATAATCCGAGGGCAGAGCGCCGGCACACTTTGCTGCACTGCTTTCAAAATCCAACAATTGAAAACAGGAGTCACGCGAAAAATATCCTTGGGCAGACCGACAAATTTGGCCATGGTGGTACAAATGAATGATTCCCGTAGTAGTGCGACTTCCTGAAGTTGGCAGCGAGGTGGGAGCAATGGCGAATTTCGGACAGCAGTGGCGAGGCATCGTGCAGAAGGCCAGGGACTTCTGGGCGGATCTCACGGAAGACGAGGGCCGCAAGTCGGCCAAGAGTGGTGAAGCGATGCACCAGCGCTTCGGTACGGATGAAGCGCACAGTCAGCTCGCCGAGGGCAGCGCGGCGGCCGAACGAGCCCGCCGCGACCGCGACGAGAGTTCGATGGACCGCGGTCCCGACGACGGCATCATGGCTAATCCCGCCGCCCGTGCCGGCCGCCAGATGGGTGGCAGCCAGCGTACGGCATCGGCGCAGCAGGCCCAGGACACGCAGACCCGGCAATACACCCAACAAGGTGGCGGTGGCTTGCAGCAAAAGACGCCCGGCCAGCAGATGGGTGGCCAGGTGGGTGGCAACGACACCCACCGTGACGAGGAACAGATGGACCGCAGCCGCAACCGCTCCGGTCCCTCCGGCCGACAGGACCGCTGAGATCCAGTCTGCAGCAGGCACCCGTTGTTCACAGGGTGAATGAGGTGATCACTGCTGCACACGGCCCGGAGCGGGGCCGTCGCTACCGACTTGTGGACACCATCCGGAAGAGGTCGGTACCGAACAGAGCAGGAAAGACAGGGAGTCTGTTCCGAATCTGACGCTCAAAGAGAATGCCCCGGCAACGGGGCATTCTCGTTTCTGCCACTCCTTCGCCTCCTCCGCGCCTGCACTTCCGCTACCATAGCCTCACCCATGCCCTATGCCGGCCGCTGGTGACAGCGACAATAACCATGATCAGAACGCCGGGCGCCCTGCTGCGCTATTTCCTTTCCCTGCCCCGCAGCACCCGCCGGGAGATGCTGGGCCCCATCCAGCTCGGCCTGCTGGGCTATCTGGCCTGGCTGCTCGGCAGTGGCGTGGTGCTCTGGCATGCCTGGCAGAATCCGGCCAGCCAGCCGCTCATGGTTTTGCTGCTCGTGCTGGTCAGCGGGCTGCTCTGCCTGGCGCTCAGCCTCTACCTGCTGTTCCGCTTCCTGCTGCCGCCGGCGCGCTGGCACCGCGACAACCGCGACTGGTGGATGTGGCTTGGCTTGATCGCTGGCGCGGCCTGCACCTTCGGCATCGGCGTCTTTCACCAGCTCACCCCGATCGAGCGCTTCTTCCAGAGCTTCTTCCTGCTGAACTATGCGCCATTGCTCGCCCGCTTCCGCCTGACTGTCGCACTGCTCGTTCTGCTGGTCGAGACCACCGCGCTCGTGGTGCTGGAGGGTGGCATCTCGGGCGTGTTCATCGGTGGCTGCTTCGCCCTGCAGGGCTCCGTGCTGCTCTGGCTGAGCAATGCCGTGCTGCGCGAGCGGCATTTTCGCGAAGAATCCGAACTGCATATCGCGCGCCTTGCCGGCACGCGTCAGCTGCTCGAGCAGGCCGTCGCCGAGGCCGAGCGTGCACGCCTCGCGCGCGACCTCCACGACGACATGGGACATCATCTCGTGGCCCTCAACCTGCGCCTGCAACTGCTCGAGCGCAGCACCTCGCTCGACGAGGGTCGCGGCCATCTCGCCCAGGCACGTTCGCTCACAGGCCTGCTCTTCACCGACCTGCGCAATACCGTGCGCGACCTGCGCGAGCCCACGCTCGACCTGCATGCCGCTGTCGAGGAGCTGACCGCCCACCTGCCGGGCATCCGCGTCGAGCTCGACATGACGGTGGCACAAGGTGAAGTCACGATGACAGAAGCGGAATGCCTGTTGCGCTGCATCCAGGAAGCGATGACGAATGCGCTCAAGCATGGCCAGGCGTCGCGCATCCGTATCACGCTCGAACACGGCGACGATGGCCTGTTGCTGAAGGTGCGCGACAACGGCCGCAACAACCTGCCGCCCGCGGCAATGCCGGGCCACGGCCTACAGGGTTTGCGGGAGCGGGTGGACGCGCTGGCAGGACAATTGTGGACGGAGCGCGACCAGGACGGTTTTGTCCTCTATGCCCACCTGCCCCGGGAGAATGAAGCATGATCCGGCTGCTCGTCGCGGATGACCAGGCGCTGGTGCGCGAGGGCCTGTGCGCCCTCCTCGCCTGCTATGACGACCTGGAAGTGGTCGCCCAGGTGAGCGATGGCACGGCGGCCGTGCAGGCGCTTGCGGAGGGTCTGCAGGTCGACGTGCTGCTGCTCGACGTGCGCATGCCGCGTGGCGGCGCCCTGCATGCGCTGGGCGA
>JAJNDL010000442.1 GCA_021156385.1 Moraxellaceae bacterium
GGCATCTCCACGGGCGTGGCGGATTCCGGAATTACGGCAGTCATGGCATGCCTCCAGTCAGTGGGTTCGTACGGGTTTGCGTGCGGCAGCGGCGGCCGTGGCCGGCCCCTGCCAGAGGCGGCGCCAGATCTCGTGGCCGGCGCGGTCGAAGTCCTGCACCGCGGCCACGAAGGCGCGGCGCTCGCCGCTGTCCACCAGCGGCTCGGGCAGGAGCGGATCGAAGACGAGCTGGCGGATGGCGTCGTTGCCGAGCAGGAAGGATTCGCGTGCCGCGACTTCCGGCTCGAGCTCGCCGGCACGCTGCAGCCATTTCTCCAGCTTCTGGCGCGTCTGCCGGTAGCTCTTCGTCAGGGCCTTGCCGTCCCAAAGCGCGCGGGCCTGCCTTTCGCGCGCGGCATCGAACTCGCTGGCGAGGAAGACGACGGCGTCTTCTTCGACGCCGAGCTTGTGCAGGCGCTCGCGCACGCCGGCGACGCCGCCGGCGAGATTATCCGGCCGCACGAAGAAGCCGCGGTCCAGCTCGCGCAGGCCGAGCAGCGCCAGGGCGCGGTCGCGGGCGCGCAAGGCGACGCGGTCGGAGCGGCCCAACGCCCCGACGTGCACGGCCACCCAGCCGCCCTGCCATTCCTTCACGCGCTGCTCGGCCGTGCGCCAGGTGGCGACGTCGGCGGCCAGGCCCGCGCCGTTCGGGCCGAGACGGTAGCTGCCGCGGCCGGAGGCCTCGATCAGGCCGCCGGCGGCGAGGCGGGCCAGCGCCACGCGTGCGCTGTTCTCGCGGATGCCGAACAGGGCGGCGCTGGCGACGGCGTCGCGCGCGCTGACCTCGCCTTCGTCGGCGGCGAGCAGCAGGTTGAGGATGAGCTGGCGGGGGTTGGGGGCCATGAGCCTTGCTTACACCATTAGCCGTTAATTGCCATGGCGCGTAATGTTTCATAGCATGTCATTGTTTGCAATATGCCGTAATGAAACCGGAGCCGTCATGACCGTCGTCCTGGACCGCCAGCCACCCCTGCTCATCGTCCGCATCAACCGGCCCGCGGCCCGCAATGCCGTGGACGGCCCGACCGCCGCGGCGCTCGCCCGGGCCTTCCGCGATTTCGAGGCCGATCCGGCGCTGGCCGTGGCCATCCTCGCCGGCGAGGGCGAGCACTTCTGTGCCGGCGCCGATCTCAAGGCCGTGACTGGCGACCCGGGCCGCGCCAACCGCATCGCCCCCGACGGTGACGGCCCCATGGGCCCGACCCGCCTGCCGCTCACCAAGCCGGTGATCGCCGCCGTTTCCGGCTATTGCGTCGCCGGCGGCCTCGAGCTGGCGCTCTGGTGCGACCTGCGCGTGGCCGACGACTCCGCCGTATTCGGCGTGTTCTGCCGCCGTTTCGGCGTGCCCCTGATCGATGGCGGCACCGTGCGCCTGCCGCGCGCCATCGGCATGAGCCGCGCGCTGGACCTGATCCTGACCGGCCGCCCGGTGGCGGCGGACGAGGCGCTGGCCATCGGCCTCGCCAACCGTATCGTGCCCAAGGGCGAGCTGATGCATGCCGCGCGTGAGCTCGCGCTGCAGATCGCCGCCTTCCCGCAGGCCTGCCTGCGCGGCGACCGCCGCAGCGCGTACGAGCAGTGGGGCATGAGCGAGGCCGATGCGCTCGCCAACGAGTTCGCGCACGGCATGCAGACGCTGCAGTCCGGCGAGACCGTGGCCGGCGCCACGCGCTTCAGCGCGGGCCAGGGCCGACACGGCGATTTCGGCGACTGACCGCGGTTTCACCGCATGCGCGACTTCAACCACCAACCATCACATTGCCGGGCACCGGTGACCCACCAGGAGGAAGAAATGGACACACTGAAAACCATGACCTACGAGGTCACCGGCCGTATCGCGCGCATCACGCTGAACCGCCCGCAGCGCGGCAACGGCATCACCATGGACATGCCGCGCGAGCTTGCCGCCCTGGCCGGCAACGGCACCGGCTTCTGCGGAGGTTACGACCTCGTCGATTCCGCCGAGCGCCTGGCCTTCGACCACGGGGCGAGCAGCGACTTTCCCGAAGGCTCGCCGGTCGATCCGCGCGTGCAGATGCAGAACCACATCCCCGGCGAAATCTGGGACCCGATGATCGACTACGCCGGCATGAGCCGGAACGTGAAAGGTTTCATGAGCCTCTTCCATTCCGACAAGCCCGTAGTGTGCAAGGTGCACGGCTTCTGCGTCGCCGGCGGCACCGACATGGCGCTCTGCTCCGACCTGCTCGTGATCGCCGACGATGCCAAGATCGGCTATCCGCCGGCACGCGTGTGGGGCTCGCCCACGACCTCGATCTGGTTCCACCGCCTTGGCCTCGAAAAAGCCAAGCGCCTGCTTTTCACTGGCGACTGCCTCTCGGGCAAGGAAGCGAAGGAGTGGGGACTTGCCATCGAGTCGGCGCCGGCCGACCAGCTCGACTCACGCTTTGAGAACCTGCTTGAGCGCATCGCGCGCATGCCGGTCAACCAGCTCGTCATGATGAAGCTGCTGCTCAACCAGTCGGTGATGCAGCAGGGCC
>JAJNDL010000056.1 GCA_021156385.1 Moraxellaceae bacterium
GACACCGAATCGTTCTTTGAGCAGCTGCACGACCGCATCAACACGTGCCTGCGTTTCTTCTTCCTGCAGCGTCCTTTCCGGATGCTGCCAGATCATTCCAATCGCCAGGCTGCGCTGCCCTTCCGCCATTCCCTGCCCTTCATAAACATCGAAGAGGCGGCAATCGCGCAATTCCGGGCCGGCGGCTTCGCCAACGGCTGCAAGCATGTCAGCCGCAGGCAACTGTCGGCTGGTGAGCACGGCGATGTCACGCCGGACCTCAGGGAAGCGAGACAGCTCCCGGGCCAGGGGCAAGCCGCCCTCAGGCAATCTGTCGAGGCATATTTCAAACAGGTAAACCGGGCCGACAAGGCCCAGATCGCTTTCCAAGCGTGGATGCAGTTTGCCCATCCACCCCAGATGGCGCCCTTCCGTAACGATCTCCGCCGTCTGGCCCGGATGCAGAGCCGGGTGCTGAGCTGCCTTAAAGCCTTTTTCGAGTTACTCCACAACTCTGGCAACACGGTACCGCAGGCTACGCCCGCCAGCATCCTTTCCTGGACGAGCCCGTTCTTTCCAGGGACGAAACGAAGCCCGACTTCGAACAGGCGAACCCTGGACTGCTGCCGGTTCTGGTTGTACTGGACCGCCTTCAGCAGTCCCGCCCAAAGCGTGGTGCGCATGACGGAGAGGTCTGCCGAAATCGGATTCGCCAGGACCAGCGGCTGGTGCTCAGGATCCAGACGCATCAGCAGGCCCGGCTCAACGAAGCTCATGGTGATTGCCTCCTGGAAACCCTGGTCTACCAGCAGGCGCTTGACACGGGAATCGGCCAGACGGGTTTCGGTTTGAGGAGCCAGCCGCAGCGCGGCCTGCGGTACCACCTTCGGGAAGTTGTCATAGCCATGGATGCGCGCCAGCTCCTCGATCAGATCCACCTCGATGGCGATATCGAAGCGCCAGCTGGGAGGGACGACCTGCCAGCCCCCTTGCATCTGCGATACGACCATGCCGAGACGAGCCAGGATGTCGGCCACATCGGATGCGGGCAGAGCCAGGCCCAGCACCTGGCCAATGCGAGCCTCGCGCAGGGTCACGGGACTACGCACCGGGACATGCCCTTCCGCTCGGGCAACAGTGACTGGGCCAGGCTGGCCCCCGCAGATTTCAAGGATCAGAGCCGTTGCACGCTCGATGGCGACAGTCTGGCCGGCGAAATCCACTCCTCTCTCGAAGCGATGCGAGGAGTCGGTATGCAGGCCATAGGAGCGCGCACGCCCTACCAGTGCCAGCGGGGCGAAGAAAGCGCACTCAAGGAAGATATCCTGCGTATCGTCACTGACGGCGCTCTCCTGGCCGCCCATGACCCCAGCCATGGCCAGAGCCTTCTCGCTGTCGGCTATGACCAAGGTATCTGCCCGCAGACTGACAGTCTGGCCATCAAGCAGCTCCAGTCGCTCACCCTCATTGGCCAGGCGCACGACGATGACACCACGCACCTTTGCCAGGTCGAAGGCATGCATGGGCTGTCCCAGCTCGATCAGCACGAAATTGGTGATGTCGACGACCGGACTGATGGAGCGCATGCCGCAGCGCCGCAGCTTTTCCACCATCCAGAGCGGTGTTTCGGCCCTGACGTTCACATTGCGGATAATGCGCCCCGCATAAACCGGACAGGCCTCCGGCGCCTTCAGCACCACCGCAAGCGCATCGCCAATCGTTGGGGCGATTGCCGCCATGGCCGGTCCTTGCACCGGGAGGCGATTGAGCACGCCAACCTCACGTGCAAGCCCGCGAATGCTCAGGCAGTCGCCACGATTTGGAGTGATGCCGAGCTCGATGATGCTGTCGTCGAGCTGAAGATAATCACGAATGTCCACACCTACCGGCGCATCGGCAGGCAGCTCCATGAGTCCGTCAGCCTTGTCGACCATGCCGAGCTCGGAGGCCGAGCAAAGCATCCCGAAAGATTCCACACCCCGTAGCTTGGCCTGCTTGATCCTGAGGCCGCCGGGCAATTCCGCGCCGATGGTGGCGACCGGAACTCGCAGGCCGGCACGGACATTGGCAGCGCCGCACACGATCTGCAGCGTCTCGCTGCCAATGCCCACCTTGGTTACTCGCAACTTGTCGGCATCGGGATGCGGAACCACTTCCAGCACCTCCCCCACCACGACATTAGCGAAGCTCGCAGCCACCGGCGCAATGTCGTCCACTTCGAGGCCGGCCATGGTCAACTGATGCCCCAGGGCTTCGGTGCCCAGGGCCGGATTGATCCACTCACGCAGCCACTTTTCGCTGAATTGCATATCGCACTCGCTTGCCCTTGCACGGGCGAAACTCTCTTGGTGTCAGGCAAACTGCCGCAGGAAGCGCAGATCGTTCTCGAAGAACTGGCGCAGATCATTCACGCCATAGCGCAGCATGGCGAAGCGCTCCACACCCATGCCGAAGGCGAAACCGGAATATCTTTCGGGATCGATGCCGCAGTTTTCCAGGACCTTGGGATGCACCATGCCGCACCCGAGCACCTCCAGCCAGGATCCGGCCTTACCATGCTTGCGCTGGATATCCACCTCGGCCGATGGCTCGGTGAAAGGAAAGTACGAAGGGCGAAAACGCACCTGCAGCTCTTCCTCGAAAAACTCGCGAAGAAAGCTTTCAAGCAGACTCTTGAGATCGGCGAAGCTGGCCTTCTCGTCGATGACCAGCCCTTCCACCTGGTGAAACATGGGCGAATGCGTCTGATCAGAATCACAGCGATAGACGCGCCCGGGACAGATGATGCGGATAGGCGGCTTTTGCTGGCTCATCACGCGCACCTGAACCGGCGAGGTGTGCGTGCGCAGCAGCCGATGCGCATCGAAATAGAACGTGTCGTGCATGGCCCGCGCCGGATGATGCGCAGGAATGTTGAGGGCCTCGAAGTTGTGATAGTCGTCCTCGACCTCGGGGCCGGACGCGACGGTAAAACCGATACCCGTGAAGAAGGCCTCGATGCGCTCCATGACACGCGTAACCGGGTGCAATCCGCCGAGATCGCCTGCGCGCCCCGGCAGTGTCACGTCGATCCGCTCGGCCTCGAGCTGGGCCTGCAGCGCCGCAGCCGCCATGGCATCGCGGCGCTCATTGAGTGCCGAGCCGATTGCTTCGCGGGCCGTATTCAGCTCCGCACCGCGGGCCTTGCGCTCTTCCTCTCCCAATTGACCGAGCGACTTGGACAACTCGGTGATGCGACTTTTCTTGCCGAGAAACTGTACGCGCACCTGCTCCAGCGCCTGCATGTCCGTCGCGTTGGCAATCAGGGTTTGCGCTTCCAGCACCAGCGCATTCAATTCGCTCATGGTATTCGCTTCCGCGAAGATGTTTCAGGTATCAGGCCCTGCTCCTGCAGCTCCACCATCTGGCAGTTGCGTCGGCATGGGCCAATAAAAAAGGGGAAGAACCGCTAAGCCCTTCCCCTTCTGGTCGGGCCCGAAAGCCCTTGCCGTTGCTTACGCTGCGAGGCTGGCTTTCGCTTTCTCGGCCAGCGCGCTAAACGCTTGCGCGTCATGCACGGCGATGTCTGCCAGCACGCGGCGGTCGATCTCGATGGACGCCTTCTTCAGGCCGTTGATGAGACGGCTGTAGGACATGCCATTGAGGCGGGCAGCAGCATTGATACGGGCGATCCACAGCGCACGGAACTGACGCTTGCGCTGACGGCGGTCACGGTAGGCATACTGGCCGGCCTTGATAACCGCCTGGAACGCAACGCGATAGACGCGGCTACGGGCACCGTAGTAGCCCTTGGCGCGTTCCAGAATCTTCTTGTGACGACGATGGGCGATTACGCCACGCTTTACACGAGCCATTTACGCAATCCTCCGTCTTAAGTATTCGGCAACATGCGTTCAACGCGAGCAACATCGCTGGCGTGAACCATGGTCATCGGGCGGAGCTGACGGATGCGCTTGGCGGACTTCTTCGTCAGGATGTGGCGCTTGAAGGCCTGCTTGCGCTTGAAGCCGTTGGCGGTCTTCATGAAGCGCTTGGCAGCGCCGCGCTTGGTCTTGATCTTGGACATGATTACCTCGTTGAGTGACCCCTTCAGCACGGCGATCAGTCCGGCCTGGGGGTAAGAAATACAGCAGAATCCTTCCGCCTTATTTCTTTTTCTTGGGGCCGATGAGCATGTGCATCATCTTCCCTTCCATCTTCGGCGACTGCTCCACAGTGCCGATATCCGCCAGGTCAGCCTCGAAGCGCTGCAGCTGCTTCATGCCGAGTTCCTGGTGGGCCATTTCACGTCCACGGAAGCGGAGCGTGATCTTGGCTTTGTCGCCGTCTTCCAGGAAACGGATGACGTTGCGCAACTTCACCTGATAATCCGCTTCTTCCGTACCCGGACGAAGCTTGATTTCCTTGATCTGGACTTGGTGCTGCTTCTTCTTGGCTTCCTTCTTCTGCTGCTTCAGCTCGAAGACGTGCTTGCCATAGTCCATGATGCGGCACACAGGGGGCTCGGCATCGGGGACTATTTCCACCAGATCCAGTTCGACGGCCTCAGCCGCCGACAAGGCATCGCGCAGCTGCACGATTCCAACCTGCTTGCCGTCCTGATCGACCAGGCGCACTTCACGGGCGCGAATTTCTGCGTTGATGGCAGGACGTTTTTCTTTAGCAGGGGCGCTGCTACGTTCAGGCTTGATCGCTATTTCTCTTCTCCTCCAAAACAAAACGACCGCGCTGAGCGATATCCGCGGCGAGACGGGAAGCGAAGTCGTCTATCGACATGCTGCCGAGGTCTTCGCCCTTGCGGGTACGGACAGACACGGTGCCGGATTCCATTTCACGCTCCCCGACTACCAGAAGGTAGGGGATGCGCTGCAGGGTGCGGTCGCGAATCTTAAAGCCGATCTTCTCGTTTCTCAAGTCCGCAATCACCCGGAAACCCTTGGATTTCAAGGCCTCCTGAACCTTGGTCACGCCCGAGGCCTGGGTATCGGTAATTCCCATCACGACGGCCTGGACCGGAGCCAGCCAAGCTGGAAAGGCGCCTGCGTAGTTCTCGATCAGCATGCCGATGAAGCGTTCGAAGGAACCCAGGATGGCCCGATGCAGCATGACCGGGTGCTGGCGGCTGTTGTCCTCTGCCACAAAGGTAGCATCCAGCCGCAGCGGCAGGTTGAAATCGAGCTGGATGGTGCCGCACTGCCAGGCGCGGCCGATGCAGTCGTGCAGGGTGAACTCGATCTTGGGCCCGTAGAAGGCCCCCTCGCCCGGCTGCAGCTCGTATTTGAGGCCGGCATCGTCGAGGGCCTTGGCCAGGGCGGCCTCGGCCTTGTCCCAGAGCTCGTCCGAGCCCACGCGCTTGGCCGGACGAGTGGACAGCTTCAGGGTGATGTCGTTGAAGCCGAAGTCGCCGTAGACCTGCATGGTCAGCCTGATGAAGGCTGCCGCTTCCTCGCCGATCTGGTCCTCGGTACAGAAGATGTGGGCGTCGTCCTGGGTAAACCCGCGCACGCGCATGATGCCGTGCAGGGCGCCGGACGGCTCGTTGCGGTGGCAGGCGCCGAACTCAGCCATGCGCAGCGGCAGGTCGCGGTAGGACTTCAACCCCTGGTTGAAGATCTGCACATGGCAGGGACAGTTCATGGGCTTGACGGCGTAATCCCGGTGCTCGGAAGCCGTGGTGAACATGTTGTCGGCATAGTTGGCCCAGTGGCCGGAGCGCTCCCAGAGCACCCGGTCCACGACCTGCGGGGTGCGCACCTCGACATAGCCGTTGTCATGCTGCACCTGCCGCATGTACTGCTCCAGCACCTGGTAGACGGTCCAGCCGTTGGGGTGCCAGAACACCATGCCGGGCGCCTCTTCCTGCAGGTGGAAGAGGTCGAGCTGCTTGCCGATCTTGCGATGGTCGCGCTTTTCCGCCTCTTCCATGCGGGCGATATAGGCCGACAGCTGCTTGCGGTCTGCCCAGGCAGTGCCATAGACGCGCTGCAGCTGCTCATTCTTGGAGTCGCCGCGCCAGTAGGCGCCGGAGATCTTGGTCAGCTTGAAGGCTTTGAGGAAGCGGGTATTGGGCACGTGCGGGCCGCGGCACATGTCCACGTATTCTTCATGGTGGTACAGGCCCATGGCCTGCTCGTCCGGCATGTCGTCGACCAGGCGCAGCTTGTAGTCCTCGCCACGGCGCTTGAAGACGGCGATGACCTCCTCGCGCGGCGTCATCTTCTTGATGACGTCGTAGTCCTTGTCGATGAGTTCGGCCATGCGCTTCTCGATGGCCGCCAGATCGTCCAGGGTGAAGGGGCGCTCATACCAGATGTCGTAATAGAAGCCCTCGGCGATCACCGGACCGATCACCATCTTGGCAGTCGGAAAGAGCTGCTTCACGGCATGACCCACGAGATGGGCACAGGAGTGGCGAATGATCTCCACGCCCTCCTCGTCCCTGGGGGTGATGATCTGCAGCGAGGCATCGTGATCGATGACGTCGCAGGCATCGACCAGCTTGCCGTCCACCTTGCCGGCGACGGTGGCCTTGGCCAGGCCGGCACCAATGGCGGCGGCGACTTCAGCAACGGTGACGGGGTGATCGAAATGACGGACGGACCCGTCCGGGAGGGTGATGGCAGGCATGTATTTCATCCTTCAGCAGTGGTGGCCGCCACGAGTGGCCACATGACCTCGAGATTGCGGTGCCACGGGCTTTTACCACCGGCGACGGGCAGACTTGCCTGATCAACCGGCCGGCCGGCAGCGGAAACCGCCGGACCCGAAGGCGCAGAACGCAACGAGAAGCTGGCGACTATAGCGAGCACTGGCGGTAACGCCAAGCCGCTCCCGGGCTCAGGCCTGACCTGGTTCGTCCAGCAGCCACCAGGTCTCCATTTCGCCCTTGCCTTTCACGTCCACCACGCCGCGCGGCTCGACCCGGAACCGCGACGCGATCACTGCATGCATCTCCGTCGTGACCTGGATGCGGCCCGGCTCGCCATGCGACTCCATGCGGCTGGCCGTGTTCACCGTGTCGCCCCAGATATCGTAGGCAAAACGCACCGTGCCGATCACGCCGGCGATCACCGGACCGGTGTGCAGGCCGATGCGGACGTCGAGCGGGATCCCGGTTTCCCGGCGGATGTCCGCGACTTCATTGAGCAGCCGCAGCGCCAGTCGCGCCATCAGCGCGGCATGGTCGGCACAGGGTTCCGGCGCGCCCGCCACTACCATGTAGGCGTCGCCGATGGTCTTGATCTTCTCGGCACCGGCCGCCGCCACGAGCCGGTCGAAGCGCGAGAAGATGCGGTCCAGCACGTCCACCACCTCCTCCGGATTCCGCTGCGCCGCCCAGGGCGTGAAGCCGGCGAGGTCGGCGAACAGCACGGTGACCTCGGGG
>JAJNDL010000057.1 GCA_021156385.1 Moraxellaceae bacterium
CACTGAATGGTGGGAAGATGATCGGCCACTGGACGGAAGCGAGCTGTGATGGAAGAAGAGATCGAAGCGCTGCGGCAGGAAATTCGCCACCTGATCGCCATGCATACCGCGTCGTACGTGGCGATCACGTCGCTGGTGGCCACGCACCCGAATCCGCAGCAGGTGCACCTGCACCTGGTGACCGCGCTGGAAGCCGTGCTGGGGTCGGAGCGGCTCGCCCGGTGGACGGACGACCAGAAGGCGATCGTGCGCAAGGTGGTGGAGACTTTCCAGCACGTGCAGCCGGCGGCGCCGATCGACCCGCTGGCCAGCATGGGCGACCGCGACCCGCGCAAGGACCCCCGTTGAAGCCGAGCGGGCACTTGCTTATACTTTCGACGGCATGCCGCGCTTCACCCAACTCACTGCCCAGATGCACCAGGGTGACGGCCAGCGGCGAGAGTCGCTGGAGCGCGGACTGCGCCGCGCCTGGCAGCTGCTCGACGAAGGCCAGCCGATGAGGCTGGTGCTGTCGCAGCTCACCGCGATCGCCGAGGACCTGTCCACGGACAGCGTCTGCTCCGTTCTCCTGCTCGACAGCGAAGGGCTGCTGCGCAATGGCGCCTCGCCCAACCTGCCGGCCGACTACATTGACGCCATCGACCGGCTGAAGCCGCACCCCCAGGTCGGCACCTGCGCGGCCGCCGCCGCGACGGGCGAAGTGGTGATCACGCCCGACTTCCGGGCGGACGCCCGCTGGGCCGAGCTGAGGCACCTGCCGCTGGCGCTGGGCTACCAGAGTGCGTGGAGCCAGCCCATCAAGGACGCTGACGGCCGGGTGCTCGGCACGTTCGGGACGTACTTCCGTTCGCGGCGGGAACCCACCACGCAGGAGCGCGAGGTGGTCGCGCTGCTCGCTCGCATCGCCGCCCGGGCACTCACCGCACCGGCCTGAGGAACACCGCGACGCAGGCGATTCCCACCGCCATGCCGGCGATCACGTCGCTGAGGTAGTGGGCGCCCAGGTAGACCCGGCTGAAGGCCACCAGACACACCATCGCCACGGCACCTGTTGCGGCCGCCACGCGCCAGGAGCGTGAGCGCACGCGCTGCAGCACCAGTGCGCAGAGCACGCCGTACAGCAGCGTGGACGCGACGGCATGGCCGCTGGGAAAGCTGTAGGTGGTCAGGTGCACCAGCGGCTCGGGCACCACGGGCCGGGCGCGCTGGAAGACGTGCTTCAGGCCCACGTTCAGCAACTGTCCCAAGGGCACCACCGCGAGCGACAGGACCGCCGCCCGGTCGGCCCGGTACAGGCGCCACAAGGCCAGCAACGCGACCGCGGCAAGCACCCGGACGGTTTCGTGGCTGTCGCTGAGCAACAGCATGGCGCGGGTCAGCCAAGGCGTGCGGCGTGCCTGCAGGAATTGCGTGACCTGCAGATCGAAGGCGGCCAGCGAACTGCCGAACACCAGCGACAGGGCGAGCAGGAGCCACACGGCCACGGCCACTCCGACGACGATCCAGCGGGTGCGCGGCGCCACGACGCTCAGGCCGCGCCGTGCGGCAGGGACGGATGCGGCCGGCCAGGAGCGGCAGCCAGCGCGTCGGCGCGACCCGCGGCGAGCGCCGCTTCGAAGCGCGGCAGCGTGGCGCGCGGATCGTCTCCGAGCCCGCGCACGATGCACACGCCGTCGCATCCGGTGCGCGCAGCCTCCTGGACATGCCGCGGCTCCAGGATGCCGCCGATGGCGGTGACCGGGGTGCCCGCCGAGCGTACCCACCACGCGAGATTGTCCAGCCCCTGCGGAAGCCACGGCATGTCCTTGGTGAGCGTCGGCCAGATCGGGCCGCAGGCGATGTAGCGCGGCGACAGCGTGCGGGCCCGCGCCAGCTCCCAGAGGCTGTGCGAGCTGATGCCCAGCGCCATGCCGGTGGCCTGGAGTGCGGTCCGGCCTTCGTCGCCCAGGGCGAGCAAGTCCTCCTGGCCCAGGTGCACGCCACCGGCCCCGAGCGCGTGCGCGACCCGCCAGTGGTCGTTGACGAAGAGCTCGGCCTGCGCGGCGGCGCAGTCTTCCACGGCCTGGCGCACTTCGCGTTGCAGCATGGCATGCCAAGCCGCATCCGCGTCGTGCGGCTTCTTGATGCGCAACTGCACGGTGCGCACGCCGGCGTCCAGCACCTGGCGCAGGCGCGCCGCGCTGTCCACGATCGCGTAGAGGTCGAGCCGACGGGTCGGCGCAGCGTCCTGCGGCCGCACGGGAGGCTGCTCGCCCCAGGAGAGCAGCGGCAGCGCATGCGACTGCGGCATCTTCGCGATGATCGCGGCGTCGGCGGGCACGAAGCCCTTGTCGAGGGCCAAATGCATGGCGGCGGCGAACGCGTCGCGCGCCTGCGCCTCACCGAGCAGCCAGCCCGCCGCGTGCGGCGTGTCGATCCAGTCCATGCCATGGTCGGCGTCGACGATGCACACCGCTTGCGCACCGCGCGCACGCAGGCCACGGGCAAGCGCGGGCGCGGCCGCGTCGCGCCCGGCTTGCTGGCGGGCCTCGTCCAGCGTGCTGATGACGATGCGGTTCGTGCTCATCGCATCACCAGCCCACCGTCGACGAGCAGCACCTGCCCGGTGACGAAACCGCTCCACTTCGAAGCGAGGAACAGCACCGGCCCGGCGACGTCCTCGGGGCGAGCCAGCCGCCGCAGCGGCGTGGCCGCGAGCAGCGACTCGCGGAATTGCGCACGCGTGCCCGCGCTACCGGTCGTGGGGTGGACGAGCCCGGGCGCGACGCAGTTCACCCGGATGCCGAGCGGGCCGAGCTCGCTGGCGAGGTTGCGGCTAAAGCCCACCAGCGCCGCCTTGGCGGTGGTGTAGTCATGGTAGGGAACGACGGGATGCTCCACGAGATTGCTCACGATGTTGACGATGCTGCCTTCGGCGCGCCGCCGGAAGTGCGGCAGCACGGCGCGGCACATGTGGAAGGCGGCGCCGACGGAGCCCTCGAACTGCGCCTGGTAGTCGGCCCAGGCAAGCTCGCCGAAAACCTGGCGCTGCTCCGGGTCGAACGCATAGCCGCGGAACGCATTGTTCACGAGCGCGTCGATGCGGCCCGCCTCCTGCGCGACCTGCTCGACCAGCTGCGCGGCCTGCGCCGCATCCGTGACGTCGGCCTGGACGGCGAACGCATCGCCGCCGGCCGCCTTGCATTGCCGCACCACCTCCTGGGCCGCATCCGCGTCGCGCAGGAAGTTGACGGCGACGGTCGCCTCCTGCTCGGCGAAGGCCCGCGCAATGGCCGCGCCGATGCCGCGGCTGGCGCCGGTGACCAGCACCACCTGGCCTGCGAAGTTCATCCCGGCTCTCCCCGGCGGCCGGGCAACAAGTCCTGGCTCACCCACTTCGACACGTCCAGCGGCTTGGTGATGAGCCCGAGCCTGCGGTAGGTGTCGGCCGCCTGCTGCAGCGAAGCGACGTCCATGGCGCCCAGGCCGCTGCGCCGCGTGAGGTCCGACACGCTCGCCGCATTGCGAAGGCGGATGATCTCCAGGTTCAGCGCCGGGTCGGTGCCGTCGATGGCGCGCTTGACGGCCAGCTGCGCCGCCTCTTCCGGCTTGGCCATCATCCAGGCGGCGGCATCGCCGTAGCCGCGCAGGAAGCGCCGGAGCGCCGCGCGCTTGCCGTGATACGTTTCCTCGCGCACCACGAAGAGATCGCTGGACACCGGCAGGTACTTGCCGACCTGGAGGACGTTCACCTCCGGCAGGCCGCGGCGGCGGCCGATCAGCAGGCCCGTGTCGGTGGCCGCGGTGGCGTCCACCTGGCCCTGCATCAGCGGCGCGAAATTCAGCAGGCCGGTGACGACCACCGTCACGTCGGACTCCGCCAGTCCCGCGCTGTGCAGCAGCACCTGCAGCGCCTGCCGCGTGCCGCTGGCCAGGCTGTAGACGCCGATCTTCTTCCCCTTCAGGTCCGCCGCCTTCGTGATGCCGCTGCCCTGCAGCGACACGACGTTGAACACGTTCTGCGGATAGATGTCGTAGATGGCGCGCAGCTTCTCGCCCTTGTCGAGCGCGGCGAAGAAGGTGCCGGGGTCCGTGAAAGCGACGTCGGCCTGGCCGCCGAGGATGTTGCGGATGGCGTCGGCGCTGCCCGCGCCCGGCACGTACTCCAGGGCGATGCCATGCGCGCGATAGAAGCCCTTGTCCTGCTCCACCAGCAACGGCGTCACCTCGGTGATCGGCTTGCTCCAGCCGGCCACGACGATCTTGTCCAGGCGTTGGGGCGCCTGGGTCCAGGCCGCCAGCGGCGCGGCGGCAAGGGACGCCAGCAAGGCACGGCGCGCGATCCGTTGATTCATGTTCTCGCTCCTCAGGATGTCAGGTTCATCGGCGCCAGCAGCCGGCGCTCAAGCCACAGGGTGGCCTGGTAGATGGCAAGCCCCAGCGCGGAAATCAGGACCAGCACCGCGAACATCAGCGAGGTGTCCATGGTGCCTTGCGTCGCGATGATCAGTGCGCCGAGCCCCTGGCTGGCGCCGATGAATTCGCCGACCACGGCGCCGACGAGCGCCAGCACCACGGCGACGCGCAGTCCCGCGAGGATGGCCGGCAGCCCCATCGGCAGCTTCAGCCGCCACAGCGTCTGCGCGCGGCTCGCGCCGAGCATGCGAAAGAGCTCCAGCCGCTCCGGCGGCACCCGGCCCAGCGCGGTGAGCGTGTTCTCCAGCAGCGGGAAGAAGCAGATCAACGCCGTGATGACCACCGTGGAGGTCATGCCGAATCCGAACCACAGGACAAACAGCGGCGCCAGCGCGAGCTTGGGGATCACCTGCGTCGTCACCACGTAGGGCATCAGCAGGCGCCGGGCCCCGGCGTTCTCGGCCAGTGCGACACCTGCCGCGAAACCGATCGTGCAGCCCGCCGCCAGGCCGAGCAGGAGTTCGAGCGCGGTGGTGCGCAGGTGCGGCCAGAAGTAGCCGCTGGCCAGGCCCTTCCACAGGGATACCGTGATCGCAGAAGGGGGCGGCAGGACGAGCGCCGGCACCTTCAGCGCGCGGCAGGCGATCTCCCAGCTGGCCAGCAGCGCCGCCAGCAGGAGCAGCGGGCCGAGCCGCAAGGAAAGTGCGTGGCCCTTCACGCGGGCACCGCCTCGAGGTGGAGCGCATCGCGCACTCGCGCGCAATGGCGGCCGAACTCCTCGCTGTAGCGAATCCCGGCGCTGCGCGAGGAAAGCGCGATGGGAATCTCCTGGGCGATCCGTCCGCTTTCGACGACGTCCACGCGATCGGCCAGGTACACCGCCTCGGCGATGTCGTGGGTCACGAACAGCACGGTCGTGCCTGCTTCCCGCCGCATGCGCAGCAGGTCGCGCTGCAATTCCTCGCGCGTGATCGCATCCAGGGCGGCAAAGGGCTCGTCCAGCAGCAGCAGGGACGGTCGAAGGATGAGTGCGCGCGCCAGCGCGACGCGGCTTTGCTGGCCACCGGACAACTGCCCCGGATGCTTTTGCGCGTGATCGGCAAGTCCCAGCTGCGCCAGCAGCTTCGCGGCCCGTTCGTGTTCCCCGGTCGTCGGCCGCCGGTGCAGGGCGACCGGCAGCAGCACGTTGTCGACGACGGTGCGCCACTCGAGCAGGTTGGGCGCCTGGAAGACGAAGCCGATGTCGCGCCCGGGCGCTTGCGGATGGCGCGTGCGAAAGGTGATCTCGCCGGAGTCCGGCGCGAGCAGGCCGGCCGCGAGCTTGAGCAGCGTGGTCTTGCCGCAGCCGCTGCGCCCCACCAGGCAGTGGAAGGCGCCTTCCGCGACCTCGAGGTTCGCGTCTGCAACGGTTGGCGGCCAGCCGGGAAAGGCGAAATGCACGCCGCGCAGCGACAGGATGCTCACGGCTGCGGCTCCTGCGCATAGGCGGCCAGCGCGTCCGCCGCGCGCTCCGCGGAGGCCTCCACCTCCACCATGCGCACGAGGTCGAGCAGGTTGAAGCGGCCGTCGTGGTGCCAGCCCGCCTCGGGCGACGTCATGGCGCCGAGCGCGCAGATGCGGGTGACGCCCGCTTCGCCCAGGACATCGGCCATCCGGTGCAGCTCCCGCGGCTCCGCCGCGATGCCGACGGTCTGCAGGAATCGCGCGTGCGGCGCGATCAGCGGCACCACCTCGTCCAGCGCTTCCACGGCGCTGACGAAGATGCTGCGTCCGCCGCCAGTTGGTGACAGGGGTTGCGGCGCATCGCTGTACGCCACGCTCCACGCCGCATCGGGCGCACCGAGCAACTCGACACCTCCGTCCGCCAGCGACTGGAGCTCGGCGGCCTGGCGCCAGCCGGCAATGCCAGCGGACTCCTCCAGCGCGAGCGCGCGTCGCGGAAAACGCCGCTGCAGGTTGCCGAGCTCGGCCGCCAGGTACTGCGCGAAGTCGCGTGGCGTCACCTTGCCGCCCTTCTGCACGTAGAAGTGATGAGGCGAATAGCAGCCTTGCTGCTCGTAGCGGACCACGTCGTGCGCCGCGAGCCGCGCGGTGGCCGGCGCGCGCAAGGTGTCCAGGGCGGCGCGCGCGACCAGGCCGAGGCCCAGCTTGTGGCCGTAGCCGAGGAATCGGGTCGTCACCGGCACCTGCGCGCGCAATTGCGTGATGGCGTCGTTGCCGCCGTAAGCCAGCACGGCATCCGCCTCCGCGATCACGGCAGCGGCGCTGACATCGTCACCGCCTTTCCACCAGACCACCGCGATGCAGGCGGCCAGGGGCGGGTGCACCTCGGCCAATAGCCGGGCGAACAGCGAGGCGAACACGGGCTCCGCACTCGGCAACTTGCCGACGGTGCCGGCTTTCACGAGCAGGCCACACACCAGGCTCCACAAGGGCAACGCCGGCACGTTGCCGGCCCAGCTGTGCAGCAGCAGGTCAGGGCCGAAGGCGCGCACCGCGCCGCCCTTGATGGCGGGCTGGAATTCGTCGAGCACCTTGGGATTGGCGAAGTCCTCGGCCACGAAGCGATGCAGCTGCGGCGCGCGGAAGCGCTGCAGGTAGCCATCGAGCCCCAGTCGCACCATCTCGGCGTCGTACCCGCTGACGGTGGGGAGAAGCCTCAGC
>JAJNDL010000058.1 GCA_021156385.1 Moraxellaceae bacterium
CAGGAAGGTCAGGATGTAGTCGCCGCGCTCCTCGAAGAGCACGTAGCTCCATGGCTGCTGGACGATGATGCGTTGCGTCATGCGACGGCCCCTGCGGGTGTGATTCTGTTTCTTGTGGAGTGGAGTGGAGTGCGGCGCTTCACCACACCGCCACATCATGTCGCCGGCTCAGCAGGGGCACTTGCCCGTGCCCTTGCCGGCGTACCGTGCCTCCATGCGCGCCCGCACGAAGGCCTCGCGCGACAGCGGCTCGTGCTCCGGATGCACGCTGCGCATGTGCGCCACGTAGCGCTCGTAGTCGGGCACGCCCACCATGAGCGCGCCGCCTTCCTTCAGCTGCCGCCAGATCGCCTGCAGGCTCATGCCACGCCCTCCGGTGCTTCCGGCGCGGGACCGCGGTACTCCGGCCCGACTTCCTGCGCCGTCACCCGCGGGTTGCGCCAGGCATCGCGCATGGCGCGCGCCGCGAACACGAACATGGCGAGCAATACCGCCATGAACACCGAGCACAGCGCGGCGTTGGTGTAGTCGTTGACGATGACCTGCTGCATCTGCTCCAGGCTCTTGGCCGGCGCCAGCACTTCGCCCTGCGCCAGCGCGGCACTGAACTTCTCGGCATGCGCCAGGAAGCCGATGCGGGGATTCTCGTGGAAGAGCTTCTGCCAGCTCGCCGTGAGCGTGATGACGAGCACGACGCAGGCCGGCGCCAGCGTCACCCAGGCGAACTTCTCGCGCTTCATCTTGATCAGGATGGTCGAGGCGAGCAGCAGCGCGATGCCGGCCAGCATCTGGTTGGCGATGCCGAAGAGCGGCCACAGCGAATTGATGCCGCCGAGCGGATCCACCACGCCCTGGTAGAGGAACCAGCCCCAGCCGCCGACGCAGATCGCGGTGGCGACGAGGTTGGGCAGCAGCGCGCCGGTCTGCGCCAGCGGCGCGTGCGCCATGCCCATCAGGTCCTGGATCATGAAGCGGCCGACGCGGGTGCCGGCGTCGATGGTGGTGAGGATGAAGAGCGCCTCGAAGAGGATGGCGAAGTGGTACCAGAACGCCATCATCGCGCTGCCGCCGATCACGCTGGAAAGGATGTGCGCCATGCCGACGGCCAGCGTCGGCGCGCCGCCGGCGCGCGAGAGGATGGTGCCCTCGCCGATGTCGCTGGCCGTCTGCGCCAGCATCTCCGGCGTGATCACGAAGCCCCAGGTCGAGATGGCCTGCGCCGCCGACTCCACCGTGGTGCCGATCAGCGCCGCCGGTGCATTCATGGCGAAGTAGACGCCGGGCTCCAGCACGCAGGCCGCGATCATGGCGCTGACCGCCACCATCGACTCGGTGAGCATGGCGCCGTAGCCGATGAAGCGCGCATTGGATTCGCGGTCCAGCATCTTGGGCGTGGTGCCGGAGGAGACCAGGGCATGGAAGCCGCTTACCGCGCCACAGGCCAGCGTGATGAAGAGGAAGGGGAAGAGCGAGCCGGCGAACACCGGACCGGTGCCGTCGATGAACTTGGTCAGCGCCGGCATCTGCAGCTGCGGCTGCACGATCACGATGCCGAGCAGCAGGCCGACGATGGTGCCGATCTTGAGGAAGGTGGACAGATAATCGCGCGGCGCGAGCAGGAACCACACCGGCAGCACGGAGGCGACGAAGCCGTAGCCGATCATCCACAGCGCGATGGTTTCGCCCTTCAGCGTGAAGAACGGTCCCCAGTAGGGATCGGCGGCGACGTGGCCGCCGGCCCAGATGGAAAGCATGAGCAGCACGAAGCCGATCACCGAGATCTCGCCGATGCGCCCCGGGCGCACATAGCGCATGTAGAGGCCCATGAAGATGGCGATGGGCATGGTGGCGGCGATGGTGAACATGCCCCAGGGCGAGTGCGCCAGCGCCTTCACCACGACGAGCGCGAGCACCGCGAGCAGGATGATCATGATGGCGAGGATGCCGATGCTGGCGACGATGCCGGGCAGCGTGCCCATCTCGCTCTTGATCATGTCGCCGAGCGAGCGGCCGTCGCGGCGCGTGGACGCGAAGAGGATGATGAAGTCCTGCACGGCGCCGGCAAAGACGACGCCGGCGAGGATCCACAGCGTGCCCGGCAGGTAGCCCATCTGCGCGGCGAGCACCGGGCCGATCAGGGGACCGGCGCCGGCGATGGCGGCGAAGTGGTGGCCGAAGAGCACGAAGCGGTCGGTGGGCACGAAGTCGAGGCCGTCGTTGCGGCGCACGGCGGGCGTGGTGCGCGTATCGTCGAGCTGCAGCACGCGCGTCGCGATGAAGAGGCTGTAGAAGCGGTAGGCGATGAGGTAGACGCAGAGCGCGGCCACCACCAGCCAGAGGGCGTTGATGGATTCGCCGCGGTGCAGGGCGAGCACGCCGAGCGCGACGGCGCCGGTGAGCGCCACCAGGGTCCAGGACAGTTTCTGCTTGAGTGAGGTCATGACGGCCGTTTTCGGGTTCTTGTCGGGCGGTGGCGGCGGGCGCCGCCGCTGATATTCCCCGCTGCCCCGCACGCCGGCAACCGTTTTCGGCCAGGCGCCGCAACGTCGTCGCCGTTTCGCTGCCGCGCGTGGTACCCGGCCTACCGGGCATGCCGGGCCATGGGTAAAGTCGGCTCCCACAACAACACTCCCGCCACCGGCCTGCCGGCCGTTTGCAGGGCCCTTGCCTGCCGCCCCGAGCATCACATGGAACGTCCCTCCCGCTTTCTCGCCTTCCTGAAATCCGTCTTCGCCGCCCTCTTCGGCCGCCTGAGCTGGCAGCCGCCGGCCTGGCTGGCCGGGGCAGGCTCTGCCACCGCCGGCGGCGTGCAGCAGGCGCGCCGCCATTGGCGCGCGCTCGCCGCCGTGCTCGTGCTGGGCGGCGGCCTCTGGGCCGGCTATCCGTACATCAAGAAGTGGCTGGTCGGCATCATCCCGGACCGGCCGGAGCTGCACGAGGTGACGGTGCAGCTCACGCCGCCGCCGCGCACCGTGGTCGAGGAGGAGAAGGGGCCGAACCCGCTGGTGCTGGAGTTCTCGCGGCCGGCGGCGCCGCTGGCCGGCATCGGCAAGCCCGCGGCGGACGTGAAGCTCGCGCCCGCGCATCCCGGCCGCTGGGTATGGGTCACCGATGCCCGCCTGGAATTCCAGCCGGCGCAGGACTGGCCGGTGGGCGCGGCCTTTGAAATCGAGATCGGCAAGAAGGCACTGGCCGCACACGTGACGCTGGACGAGCGCGAGTACGAGTTCCGTTCCGCGGCCTTCGTCGCCCGCGTGCAGTCCGCCGAGTTCTACCAGGACCCGGTGCAGGCCGGCGTCCGCAAGGCCGTGTTCGAACTCGAGTTCACACACCCGGTGCAGCCGGCGGAACTCGAGAAGCACCTGCGCCTGCAGTACGGCGGCAGTGTCGGCACGCTGTTCGGCCTCAACCAGGAGGCCCTGCCGTACTCCGTCGTCTACGACAAGTACCGCGTCCGCGCCAGCGTGCAGTCGATGTCGCTGCCCATTCCCGAGGAACCGCGCACCATCGAGCTGCACATCGCCGAAGGCATGCGGGCGCAGCGCGGCGGCCCCGGCCTCGCCGCGGCGCTGGTGCATGCCGTGCCGCTGCCCGGGCTCTACAGCCTGGCCATCGAGCGCATGGAGGACACCATCGTCACCGGCGAAGACGGCGATCCCGAGCACGTGCTGCAGATCCAGGCCAACATGCCGGTGCACGAGCGCGAGATGGCGCGCGCCCTCAGCGCCTGGGTGCTGCCGCCGCGCTCCGAGATCAAGGGCGGCAAGGAAGACGACTGGGACGACATCGACGAGATCACCGACGCCGTGCTCAACCAGTCCGCGTCGCTCGCGCTCGCCGCCATTCCGCAGGAGCGCGAGACGGGCGAAGCGCATGCCTTCCGCTTCACCGCCGACCCAGGCCGGCAGATCTTCATCCGCGTCGCCAAGGGTCTCACCGGTGTCGGCGGCTTCCGCATGGGCACGGTGCAGCAGAGCCTGCTGCGCGTGCGCGCCTATGCGCCGGAACTCACCATCATGAGCCGCGGCGCGTTGCTCGCGCTGGACGGCGAGAAGAAGCTCCCGCTGCTGGTGCGCGACCTGCCGGGCGTGCACGTCGAGATCGCGCGCGTGCTGCCGCAGCAGCTGCATGCGCTGGTGACGCAGAGCGACGGCGCCTTCACGCAGCCGGACTTCTACGGCCGCCTCACCCCGGACGACCTGAGCGAGCGTTTCGAACGCAGCATTCCGCTGAAACTGAAGCCCGGCAAGACCCACTACGAGCCGCTGGATTTCGGCGAGTACCTGCACAACGGCGCCGGCGAGAAGCGCGGCATCTTCCTGCTCAGCGTGCGCGGCTGGGAGCCGGGCAAGTCCCCCGAGACGGAGCGCTCGCCCTGGCAGGGCCGCGAGTACGACTACGAGGAATACTACGAGGGCGACGGCGAGGAAGAGCGCCGCACCATCGACCCGTCGACCATGAAGGACCGCCGCCTCGTCATCGTCACCGACCTCGGCTTCCTGCTGAAGCGCGGCACCGACGGCGCCGAGGACGTGTTCGTGCAGTCCCTGGGCAGCGGCAACCCGGTGGCCGATGCCACCGTGGAAGTCTGGGGCCGCAACGGCCTCGTCATCGCCGCGCAGCGCACCGATGCCGACGGCCACGCGCGCCTGCCCAACCTGAGCAGCCTGAAGCGCGAGAAGCGCGCCGTGATGATCGCGGTGCGCAAGGGCGACGACCTGTCCTTCATGCCGCTCGGCCGCGGCGACCGCAACCTCGACATGTCGCGCTTCGACGTCGGCGGCGCCTACACTCGCGGCCTGCCCAACCAGACCCGCGCCTACCTCTTCTCCGACCGCGGCATCTACCGGCCCGGCGACACCATCCGCATCGGCGCCATCGTGAAGAGCGCGGACTGGACGCAGGCGACGCGCGACCTGCCGCTGGAGGCGGAGATCATCGATGCGCGCGGCCTCGTCGCCAAGCGCGAGCCGGTCACTGTCGGCGCCGCCGGCATGCTCGAGATCGCCTACACCACCTTCGATTACTCGCCCACCGGCAACTACACCATCAACCTCAACCTCGCGCGCAAGCGCGGCAGCAGCGCGGAAGGCGGCACCGACCTCACGCCGCTGACGCTGGGCTCGGTGGCGGTGAAGGTGCAGGAGTTCCAGCCCGACCGCATGAAGCTCAGCGCGCGCCTCTCCCGCGAATCGCTGGACGGCTGGGTGCATCCGCGCGATCTGGCCGCCACGGTCAACGTGCAGAACCTCTTCGGCACGCCGGCGCCCGACCGCCGCGTCGAGGCGAAGCTGACGCTGCGTCCGGCCTATCCCTCCTTCCGCAAGTACCCGGACTACGCCTTCTTCGACCCGCAGCGCGCGAAGCAGGAATTCACGCAGGACCTGGAGACGAAGACTTCTGATGCGCAGGGCAACGTGACGCTGGACCTCGGCCTCGACAACTACGGCCAAGCCACCTACCAGCTGCACCTGCTGGTGAAGGCCTTCGAGCCGGAAGGCGGACGCAACGTCGCCGCGGAAGTCGGCACCCTGGTCTCCGACCTGCCCTGGCTGGTCGGCTTCAAGGCCGACGGCAACCTCGACTACGTCGACCGCGGCGCCACGCGCATCGCCACGCTGCTCGCCATCGACCCGCAGGCGAAGCCGGTCGCGGTGAACGGCCTGAAGCTGCAGCACGTCGAGCGGCGCGTGGTCTCGGTGCTGGTCAAGCACAACGGCCTCTACCGCTACGAATCGCGCGCCAAGGAAGTGGTGCTGAAGGAATCCACGCTGAACATCCCCGCCGCCGGCTTCCGCCTCGCCCTCGACAGCAAGATGCCGGGCAACTTCGCCTACGTGCTGCGCAACGCCGACGGCCTCGAGATGAACCGTGTCGCCTACAGCGTCGCCGGCGCCGGCAACGTCTCGCGCTCGCTGGACCGCAACGCCGAACTGCAGCTCGCCCTCGACAAGCCGGAATACCACGAGGGCGAGGAGATCGAGATCAGCATCCGTGCGCCCTATACCGGCGCCGGCCTCATCACCATCGAGCGCGACCGCGTCTACAGCTACCAGTGGTTCCGCACCGACAAGACCTCGAGCGTGCAGAAGATCCGCGTGCCCAAGGGTTTCGAGGGCAACGGCTACGTCATGGTGCAGTTCGTGCGCGACCCGGCCTCGGACGAGATCTACATGAGCCCGCTCTCCTACGGGGTCGTGCCTTTCAGGACCGGGCTGGCCGCCAAGACCACGCCGGCGAAGCTGCACGCGCCGGCGCTGGTGAAGCCGGGACAGACGGTGAAGATGCGCCTCGAGGCGCCCGTGCCGGTGCGCGCCATGCTCTTCGCCGTCGACGAAGGCATCCTGCAAGTGGCGCGCTACCAGAATCCCGACCCGCTCAAGTTCTTCTTCGCGAAGCGGGCGCTGGAAGTCGACACGCAGCAGACGCTGGACCTGATCCTCCCCGAGTTCCGCAAGCTGATGCAGGCCGCGGCGCCGGGTGGCGACGCCGACGGCGCGCTCGGCAAGCACCTCAATCCCTTCAAGCGCCGCACCGACGCGCCCATCGCCTGGTGGTCGGGCATTGTCGACGTGAGCGGCAGCCACGAGTTCACCTACACGGTGCCAGAACGCTTCAACGGACAACTGCGCATCATCGCGGTGACCGCCACCGACAGCACGGTGAACGCGGTGGCGACGAGCACGCAGGTGCGCGGCGACCTCATCCTCCTGCCCACGGTGCCGGTGTCGCTGACGCCGGGCGACGAGGTCGAGATCGGTGTCGGCGTCGCCAACAACCTCAAGGGCTCGGGCAAGGCCGCGCCGGTGACGCTGCGCCTGCAGACCTCGCCGCACCTCGAGGTGCTGGGCGGCGCGGCGCAGACGCTCGCCGTCAGCGAAAACGGCGAGGCCGCCACGAAGTTCCGCATCCGCGCGAAGACCGGCGCGCAGGCCCGCCTCGGCTCCGCCGACGTGGTGTTCACCGCGCAGCTCGGCAAGGCCAGCGCCCGGCTCGGCAACACGCTCTCGGTGCGCCCCGCCTCGCCCTTCGTCTCGCTGGTGCAGACCGGCCAGCT
>JAJNDL010000059.1 GCA_021156385.1 Moraxellaceae bacterium
GCTGCTCTGGGGAGAAACCCCGGACGCCTATGCGGTGGCCGGAACCGGACTAATCCTCGCAGCCTCCCTTCTGGGCCTGAAGAAGGCCTGACCGCTTCGGTACGGAAAGCGAAAGCCCGCAATTGCGGGCTTTCGTGTGGAGCTATTCCTACTTCTTCTTGAATCCCGGGGGCAGATTGAGCCCTCCGGGGCCCGGCAGCCCACCGCCGACTCCGGGACCGGGGCTACCCATGCCCGGCGGGAGCCCGCCACCGCCACCCCCCATGAGCCCCTGCATGCCCCGCATCATCTTCATCATGCCGCCCGGGGAGGACAGCTTCTTCATCATCTTTTCCATCTGGGCATGCTGCTTGAGCACCCTGTTCACGTCCTGAATCTGGCTGCCGGAGCCGGCCGCGATGCGGCGCTTGCGCGAACCGTTGATGAGGTCGGGCTTGCGCCGCTCAGCCGGCGTCATGGAAAGAATGATGGCCTCCATCTGCTTCATCATCTTCTCGGGCGCACCGCCCGCCATGGCCTGCTGGACGGCGGCGGCATTCATGCCGGGCAGCTTGTCGAGCAGGCCGCCCATGCCGCCGAGGTTCCGCATCTGCTGGAACTGGTCGAGCATGTCCTGCAGGTCGAAACCCTTGCCCTTCTTCAGCTTCTTGGCGAGTTTCTCGGCCTTTTCCTTGTCCAGCTTGCGCTCGACCTCCTCGACAAGCGACAGCACGTCGCCCATGCCGAGGATGCGTGAAGCGATACGGTCCGGATAAAACGGCTCCAGCGCCTCGGTCTTTTCGCCCACCCCCATGAACTTGATGGGCTTGCCGGTGAGCATGCGCACCGAAAGCGCGGCACCGCCGCGGGCATCACCGTCAGCTTTGGTGAGGATGACGCCAGTGAGCGGCAGGGCCTCGTTGAAGGCCTTGGCGGTATTTGCGGCGTCCTGGCCAGTCATGGCATCGACCACGAACAGGGTTTCCACCGGATTGATGGCGGCATGCAGGCGCTTGATCTCGCCCATCATGTCCTCATCGACATGCAGGCGTCCGGCAGTATCGATGATGACGACATCGGCGAATTTCACCTTGCCCTCGGCAATGGCATTGCGGGCGATGTCTACCGGATCCTGTTCGGCGCGGGACGGGAAGAACATGGCGCCGACGTCACGCGCCACCGTTTCCAGCTGCTTGATGGCGGCCGGGCGATAGATGTCCGCGGAAGCCACCAGCACCTTTTTCTTCTCGCGCTCTTTCAAGTAGCGCGCCAGCTTGGCGACAGTCGTGGTCTTGCCGGCACCCTGCAGGCCGGCCATAAGGATGACGGCCGGCGGCGTGGTGGCCAGGTTCAGCGACTCGTTGGCCTCGCCCATGGTGCGCACCAGCTCGTCGTGCACGATCTTCACGAAAGCCTGTCCGGGCGACAGTGCCTTCAGAACTTCCTGGCCCAGCGCCTGTTCACGGATGCGGTCAACGAAGTCCTTGACCACCGGCAGGGCCACGTCGGCCTCGAGCAGGGCCATGCGGACTTCGCGCAGGGTGTCCTTGATATTGTCTTCCGTCAGGCGCCCCGAGCCGGCAATGTTGCGCAGGCTCTGGCCAAGACGGTCACTGAGGTTGTCGAACATGGGCCACCCGATGCGGCAGAAAGACAGGCGGCCGATTATAGGAGGGCGCCCTCCCCTGTCCATGCCTTGTCCATCCATTTCCCGGCGATTGACGCTGCTTCCTTCGAGGCAAACAGCTAACATTCATGGACGTCCCTGTTTTTTATGCGCTTTTGCACGACACTCGCAGAGGTCGTTCTGAAGGGATTTGGCTGGCGGGCGCCCTAGCGGCCCCGCTTTCTCGACCTGCCTGGCTGCCGAGACCAATGTGGTGAGCCCGATGAGGAGTTGCATGGAGAGATCCTTAGGCTGGCTATTGCTCGGCCTTGGACTTTTCCTCGCCACTCCGGCACATGCCAACAACAACGCCGCAGAGATCAAAACGGCCTTCATCTACAACTTTGCCAAGTTCGTGGAGTGGCCGAACTCAGCCTTTGCCGAAGAGAACAGCCCTCTTCAGCTCTGCGTGTGGGAGGCGGCACTCGAGGGCAAGCTGCAACTGCTGAACGGACGCGAAGCCCAGGGACGCCAGATCCGCGTCCGGCGCGTGGATTCTCCCGAAGGGGTGCAAAGCTGCCACATCCTGGTGCTGGCCGAGGTGAATGACGGGCTGCGTACCCAGCTGCTGCAAGCCATCGGCCGCAATAACGTCCTGACCATCGGCGACTACAACGACTTCACGCGGCAGGGCGGCATGATCGGCCTGTTCGTGGAAGCCAACCGCGTGCAGTTCTCCGTCAACTTGAACGCTGCGCAGTCGGCCGGGCTCAAGATGAGCGCCCGCATGCTGCAGCTGGCGCACAACCTGCGCGGAGGCTCGCAATGACGCCGCGCAAAGGTCTCCTGCAACGCAAGTTCCTCGGCATCCTGCTGCTCTCGGCCGGGCTCGCCCTGCTCATTTCCTGGCTGTCCTTCGCGCTCAATGCCGCCATCAAGATGGAGCAGGACGTACAGACCCGCCTATCCACGCTTGCGCTTGCCACCGCATTCAACAGCCAGGCAGCCCTGGCTTTCCGCGACGGCCGCGAGGCCACGGCCACACTGCAGTCGCTGCGTGCGGACCGCAGCATCGTTTACGCATGCATCAGCGACCAGAGCGGCAAGCTGTTCGCCAGCGTGACTTTCCGCCCCTCGGCGGAAGCGCGCTGCGAGACCAAGGGTGATTCCACCTTCGGGCTGTCGCGGCGCATGCACATGGACACGCCCATCGTGCTCGAGGGAGAAACGCTGGGCCACCTGCGCATCGACGCCGATCTCGGCGAAACCTGGCAGACCCTCGGTGCCTACCTGCTGCTCATGGCCATGCTCGCCGGCGCCGCCCTGGTGCTGGCGACGCGCCTCGGCCTGCGCCTGATGCGGCAGGTGACGACACCCATCCTCAATCTCGCGGCAACGGCGGAAAACGTCTCCGCGCAACGCAACTATGCGCTGCGTGCCCCCGGCGGCAGCGACGACGAGATCGGCCTGCTGATCGCACGCTTCAATGAAATGCTCGCCCAGATCGAAACGCGCGAAGCCGAGCTCAAGAAGCATCGCGAAGGACTGGAGCAGCTGGTGGCAGAGCGTACGCTGCAGTTGCGTCAGGCCAAGGAGGCGGCGGAAACCGCCAACCAGGCGAAATCGCTGTTCCTCGCCATGATGAGCCACGAGATCCGCACGCCCATGAATGGCGTGCTGGGCATGACCGAGCTGCTGCTCGACAGCCCGCTCAACCCCGACCAGCGCCACTATGCCGAGGCCGTGCACAGCTCCGGCGAGTCGCTGCTCTCCATCATCAACGACATTCTCGACTTCTCGAAGATCGAGGCCGGCCGGCTTGAGCTCGAGGCCATCAACTTCGATCCGGCACGCGTCACGGGCGATGTCGTGGAACTGCTCTCCGAGCGCGCCCGCAACAAGGGACTCGACCTCGTCAGCCACATCGGCGCCGAAGTGCCGCCGGTGGTACGCGGCGATCCCAACCGCCTGCGCCAGATCCTGATGAACCTGATGGGCAACGCCATCAAGTTCACCGAACAGGGACAGGTCACCGTCAGCCTCGCCTGCACCCGCCACAGCGGCAACGAAGTGCAACTCGCCTTCGAGGTGCAGGACACCGGCATCGGCATGACAGATGAGTCGCTGGCCAACCTCTTCCATCCCTTCGTCCAGGCCGACAGTTCGCATGCACGACGCTTCGGCGGCACCGGCCTCGGCCTCGCCATCGTCAAGCAGCTGGTGGAGATGATGGGCGGCGACATCCGCGTCACGTCCACGCAGGGCGTGGGTACGCGCTTCCAGTTCACGCTGGTGCTGACGGTGGCGACCGAGGAAACCTTCGCGCCGCAGGCGATCGCCTCCCTGCAGGGCCTGCGCCTGCTGGCCACCGGCGGCTCGGAAGCCGAGCTGGAAGGATTGCGCCAGCAGGCCGAGCGGCTCGGCATGCATTGCGATATCTGCGATGACAGCCAGCGTGTCCTTGCCATGCTTCAGGAAGCGGCAGAGCGTGGCAGCGCCTATGCCTTCCTGCTCTGCGGCGGCAGCGACAACGTGCGCCTGCGCCGCGACATCCGCAACGATCCCCGCCTGGCCGGCCTGCGCCTCATCCTGCTGACGGACCAGCAGCCCGACCAGGAATCCGCCCATGCCCTCGGCTATGCACGCGCGCTGGCCACGCCGGTGCAATTGCACGAGCTGCAGGAAGCGCTGCGCGAGGCGCTGGTGCAGCAGCCCCTGGGCAGTGGCCGCCGCCAGCCGGAGCAGTCACTGCAGGGCCTGCGCGTATTGCTCGCGGAAGACACGCCGACCAACCAGGAAGTGGCGCGCGCCATGCTGAGCCGCCTCGGCTGTCGCGTGAACGTGGCCGACAACGGCCGCCAGGCCGTCGAGGCCTTCCAGCGCGAGCCCTTCGACCTCATCCTCATGGACTGCCAGATGCCGGACATGGACGGCTTCGACGCCACCCGCCAGATCCGTGCGCTGGAGAAGGAACGCGACCTGCCACCCACGCCCATCATCGCGGTCACGGCCGGCATCCTGCGCGACGAGCGTGCCGCCTGCCTGGCCAGCGGCATGAACGACTTCCTGCCCAAGCCCTTCAAGCGCGCCAACCTCATCGACGTGCTGCAGCGCTGGCGGCCGCGGCCGGCCGGATCGGCAGCGGACAAGAGGAGCCTGTCATGAGGACGAGCAAGGTGCGCAGCCTGGCCTTGCTCGCGGCACTGGCGGGACCGGCATTTCCCGTCTTTGCCGGCGAGGACCTCTTCAACCTGGCCCTGGAAGACCTCGTCGCCCTCGACGTGCAGATCGCCACCGGCACACCCAAACCGCTGGCCGAGGCACCGGCGGTGACCAGCGTCATCACCGCCTCGGAGCTGGAGTCCATCGGCGCACAGGATATCGGCGACGCGCTCGAGGCCGTACCCGGGCTGCACGTGGCCAACGGCAGCTTTCTCTATGCACCGCGCTATTTCATCCGCGGCATCGTCTCAACCTACAACCCGCACACGCTGATCCTGGTAAACGGCGTGCCGCAGACCAGCATGTTCCTCGGCGACCGCGGCGAGCGCCTGCCCGGCCTCTACAGCCTGCCCGTGAAGCTGCTCGACCGCATCGAGATCATCCGCGGCCCGGGCTCGGCGCTGTACGGCGCGGATGCCTTTGCCGGCGTCATCAACCTGATCACCAAGTCGCCACTCGACGTGAAGGGCGGTCAGTTCAGCGCGAGCGGCGGCAGCTTCTCCACGCAGCGCGGCACCCTGCTGCAGGGCGGCACCCTGGGCGAGGTACACGGCCTGTTGTCGCTCTCTGCCGTGCGCACGAAAGGCGACCGCAACGCCATCATCACGCGAGACGCGCAGACCAACATCGACTCCCTTGCCGGCACCTCGGCCTCGCTGGCCCCGGGAGCAGCGGAAACCGGCGTGAAGGACTTCGACGCCCGCGCCGACCTCGCCTGGGGCGACTACCACCTGCGCTTCGGCTGGTCACAAGCCTGGGAGGCCGGCACGGGCCAAGGCATCAACGATGCCCTCGATCCCGGCAGCACCTTCGACTACCACCGCGGCAACCTGGATTTTAGCTGGCGCAATACCGACCTCTTCAGGGCCTGGACCCTGGAAGCGCGCACCAGCTACCTGTACAGCGACTTCCGCAACGGCGGCATCAACCTGTTCCCGCCCGGTGCCATCCACCCCGGCTTCACCGCCGGCGTGCAGGGCCGCCCCAACCTCTCCGAGGAAAACGCCCGCGCCGACTTCTCGACGCTCTATACCGGACGGCCCAACCACCGCCTGCGCCTGGGCGCCGGCTTCCTCTGGGCGGACATTTTCAAGACCACCGACGTCAACAACTACCTGGTGACCGGCGCGGGACTCGTGCCACGCGTCTCCCCCGTGGACGTCAGTGACACAGCGGCCGTGTTCCAGCCCGAGAACCAGCGCACCAGCAGCTATGTCTTCGCCCAGAACGAGTGGGCCTTCACCCACGGCTGGGAACTCACGGCCGGTCTGCGCTTCGACGACTACTCGGATGTCGGCAGCACGACCAACCCGCGCCTTTCCCTGGTCTGGAACACCACGCCCTCGCTGACCAGCAAGCTCATCTACGGCGAAGCCTTCCGCGCCCCGGCCTTCTTCGAGCTCTACGGCACCAGCAATCCGGTGGCGCTGGGCAACGCCGACCTCGAGCCCGAGAAGCTGCGCAGCCTCGAGCTGGCCCTGGGCTGGAAGCCTTCGTCGGACCTGACCTGGGACATCAATCTCTACCGGCTGCGCATCCGCGACTTCATCGACTTCGAGAACGACGCCGGCCAGCCCACCTTCACCGCGCGCAACACGGCCCGCATCCGTGGTGAAGGCCTGGAAACGGAACTGCGCCAGCGCCTCGGCGCCTCGCTGCAGTTGCTCGCCAATTACAGCCGGCAGCGTACCCGCGACCAGAACGGCGCAGCGCTGGGTCTCGCGCCGCGCGAGGAAGGCCACCTGCGCGCCACTTGGCTGGCGTCGCCGCGCTGGCAGCTCAGCTCGCAGCTGAACTGGATCGGCGAGCGCGAACGCCAGGCTGGCGACAGCCGCCCCAGCCTGCCCGGCTACGCCACCGCGGATCTGAGCCTGCGCCGGCTGGTCCAGGACAACCTGGACCTCACCCTCATCGCCCGCAACCTCTTCGATGCCGATATGCGCGAGCCCAGTCGCGGCCCCGGCCCGGGCCAGGCACAGGCCAACCTGCAGGACGACTTGCCGCAGGCCGGCCGCTTCCTCGCCATGGAAGCGAGCCTGCGCTGGTAACCCCAGCGCTTGGCGGCTTGCTTCAAATGCCGGAATCCTTGTGCCACACTGCGGCCTCGCTCGCTCCGCCAAGTCGTTGAAAACGCAAGCGCCCCGTTTCTAGGAAGCCCCGCATGATGCCCACCCTGGCCGGCCTGGCGGCCGCCCTGCTCTATGCCCTCGCCAGTGTCCTGCTCGGCCGCCAGCTG
>JAJNDL010000443.1 GCA_021156385.1 Moraxellaceae bacterium
GGCAGGCGGCCGCGCCAGAACGGCAGTTCATCGAAGCCGGACACCAGCTCGCCCTTCTGGGTGGACACGCGGTAGAACATGCGGCTCTGGTTGTCGGCCTCGAAGGCCTCCAGCGCGGCGTAGGGCACGGTGACGCGCAGCTGCGCGGCGTCGTCGAATCCTTTCACATCGAGCAGTTCCCCGATGGATTTGGCCGACGCGAGCAGCGTGCGGTCGTAGGCGATGTTGACCGCCGTTAGCGTCTGGCGGTACAGGCTGACGGCGTTCACCACCACGAACAAGCCGACGGGCAGCAGGATGCCCAGCAGCAGATAGCGCCGAAGCGAGATCGCCCGGCGCGGCTTCATGCCTCTGCCTTGAGCAGGTACCCGAGCCCGCGCAAGGTGACGAGCTTCACGCCGGTGGCGGCAAGCTTCTTGCGCAGCCGGTACACGACGACCTCCACCGCTTCGTATTGCACATCGGCCTCGCCCGGAAAGACGAGTTCGAACAGGCGCTCCTTGCTCACCGCGTGGCCGGGCTTGGCCATCAGCGCCTGCAGCAGAGCGAGCTCGCGCGGCGTGAGTTCCAGCACCTCCGCGCCGTGATAAATGGCGCCGCTGTCGCGGTCATACCGCAGTGGCCCGACGGTGTATGAAAGTGTCGATGCGCCGGTCGACAGGCGCCGCCGGTGCAGGGCGCGCAGACGCGCCTCCAGCTCATCGAGGTCGAATGGCTTGGCGAGGTAGTCGTCGGCCCCGGTGTTCAGGCCGATGATCCGGTCGCCCACGGTGCCGCGGGCGGTGAGGATCAGAACCGGGGTGGCCAATCCCGCCTGGCGCGCCTGCTCGAGCACGTGCAGCCCGTCCAGCCCCGGCAGGGTGAGGTCCAGCAGCACCACGTCGGGCGAAGTTGCGCGCCACGTGGCCAGCGCCTGTGCCCCATCGGTGCAGGGAGTGATGTCTATCGACCGCCGGCCGAGCGCCCGCTGCAGCGCCGCTTGCATCGAGGGATCGTCTTCAACCAGGAGCAGTTTCATGGCCTGTCGAGGTTAGCGCCCGTGGGAACGGTCTTCCGCGCCGGTCCTTCAGTAGTTTCCCCAATGCCGGGGACAGCCGATTGACAGGCAGTCGGCGCATGATGGCGCTGGTTCGATATACCAAGGAGACCGATGATGCGCCGAGACACATTCCTCAAATCCCTGGCGGCCCTCGCCGCCGCCGGGGCATTGCCCCTGTCGGCCCGCGCGGCTGCCAATGTCAAGATGATGATCCCCGCCAACCCGGGCGGCGGCTGGGACACCACGGGCCGGGCGCTGGGCAAGGCGCTGCAGGACGCCAAGGTGGCCGACAGCGTGAGCTTCGAGAACAAGGGCGGCGCCGCCGGTGCGCTGGGCCTGGCGCAATTCATCAACGGCAGCAAGGGCGATCCGAACGCGCTGATGGTGATGGGCGCCGTCATGCTGGGCGGCATCATCACCGGCAAGCCGCCGGTGAACCTGTCGCAGGCCACGCCCATCGCGCGCCTGACGAGCGAATACAACGTGTTCGTGCTGCCGGCCAGTTCGCCGCTGAAGACCATGGCCGACGTGGTCGCGCAGTTGAAGAAAGACCCGGGCAGCGTGAAGTGGGGCGGCGGCTCGCGCGGATCCACCGAACACATCGCAGCCGCCATGATTGCCCGCGAAGTCGGCGTCGACCCGGCCAAGATCAACTATGTCGCGTTCCGTGGGGGCGGAGAAGCCACCGCGGCCATCCTGGGCGGCAACGTCACGGTGGGCGGCAGCGGTTACAGCGAGTTCGCCGAGTACATCAACACCGGCAAGATGAGGGCCATCGGCGTCACCTCGGGCACGCGCCTGAAGGGCGTCAACGTGCCCACGCTGAAGGAGCAGGGCATCAACGTCGAGATCGGCAACTGGCGCGGCGTGTACGGCGCGCCGTGTACGGCGCGCCTGGCATCACCCCGGCGCAGCGCAAGGCACTCACCGACATGGTGCTGGCCGCGTTGAAGAGCAAGTCTTGGCAGGAGGCGCTCGAGAAGAACAACTGGACTCCCGCCGTCCTGGCCGGTGACGCGTTCGAGAAGTTCGTGGACGACGACTTTGCCAGCCTGCGTGCCACCATGGTCAAATCCGGCATGGTCTGAGTCGCCGCAGCGTGGCGCCTGGGCACCTGCGCAGCGGAGGCGACTCATGCTCAGGCCTTCACTGTGCAGCGGGCAGGCACGACGTTCCGGCCTGACCGGCGCTGCGGCTGAGAGCGCGCCCGGCCTGGCCGGGCGTTTTTTTGGGTGTTCTCGGGAAATCCTATGACACAGACTCGAAAAATGCAGACGATCGTGGGCGGCGGTGTCCTCGTGATCGGGCTGGCCCTGGCGGCTGGAGCGATCTCCATCCCCTCGGCCGCCGGGTATGGCGGCGTCGGCCCCAACTTCCTGCCGTGGGTCGTGGCGATCTCCCTCATCGGCTGCGGGGCGATGATCGTTCGCGAGGCGCTGACAGGCGGCTTCCGCGCGATGGAGGAGCCCTCGGGCGCCGAGCACGCCTACTGGCCGGCTTTCGCATGGGTGTCGGCGGGCCTGCTGTCGAATGCGGCCCTGATCACCACGATCGGCTTCATCCTCAGCTGCACGCTCTGCTACGTGCTGGCCGTGCAAGGTCTGCGCCGTGCGAGCGGCCAGGATGCCAGCCATCCGCGCGGGATGGCGATCGACGTCTTCACCGGCGCCGCCATTGCCGCGCCCGTGTACTGGGCCTTCACGCAGTTCCTCGGCATCAACCTGCCGGGCCTCACTTCTACCGGATGGCTCTGACATGGACATCCTGAACGCACTGCTGGAGGGCTTCGCCACCGCGATCAGCCCGGTCAACCTGCTGTGGGCCTTCGTCGGCTGCGTGCTGGGCACGGCCGTCGGCGTGCTGCCCGGGATCGGCCCGGCGGTCGCGGT
>JAJNDL010000444.1 GCA_021156385.1 Moraxellaceae bacterium
GCACCGCGTGGCGCGGTGCATCGGCCGCCGGTTTCATCCGCCCGTTGCCCATGACCTCGCGGCCTGCGGCATCCAGCAGCAGGGTGGGCGGCGTGCGCGGCCGGTCGGCCCGGGCATCGCCGCGGCTGCCGTCGCGCGATTCGCCACGCGGTCCGCCCTCGCGGCTGGCGCGCAGCAGCGCGGTCCAGGCATCACGATTGCCGCGCAGGAATTCCCAACTGCCGTTCTCCTCGTACGCCTCCTGCAGCAACCCGGTCAGCGAGGCAATACGCCGGGCCTCGCGCTCCTTCACATACTCCAGGAACCCCTGCTCGATGCTGTGGCGCATGGCAACGCCCATGGCCAGCGTAACCACGAGACAGCTCGCAAGGACAGCGAGGAAAAGCTTGGCAGTGATGCGCAGTTTCATGAAATTTCCCAAGCGCAGCTAATCGTTGCTGCTACCCATCATTCTGTAGGTCAGAGCCTCATTCCGACAACAACAGGCACCACGAAGGCAGAAAGTTACCAAGCCACCTGCCTCCCCGCACCGCAAGGGTTAATGCGTCATCGCCTTTTCTTTGCTTACTTTCTTTTGGCGACCCAAAAGAAAGTGAGGCCCCGCCGGCAAGGCGCACCGGGCGGCGTTAACAAGCAAATCCATTACCGCAAAAGCCCACCTCGACCAGCGCCGTAGCGCCCACCACAGGCCCTGGCTATGCCAAGAGAAAGCCCTATGGTGCTGCCGGCAAAACAGGACTCGAGCCCAGCGCCTGCACCAGCGCAGCATGGTTCACCAACCGGTCGAACTGGTTGGTGGCCAATGCCACCTCCGCACTGCGCCGCCGCTCCTGCGCCAGCAGCCAGTCCTGCAGGGACACGGCCCCGGCCCGATACCGCAGGGCATAGAGCGCCTCCGCCTTCTGCGCCGCCGCAAAGGACTGCTCGAGGAAACGGTGGCGCTCGTTGAGCGAGGTCCTCGCCGAGAGCGCGTCCTCGACTTCGGTGAAGGCCGTGAGCAGGCGCTGGCGGAAGCCGGCCACCGCCGCCTCGTAGTCGGCCTCGGAGACCTTCACGCTGAGGCGCATCTCCTGCCAGTTGAGGAAGGGCAGGACGAGGCCGGCGCCCAGCGTCGCCACCGGGTCCTGCAGCACTTGCGAGAGCGAGAGCGCCGGGCTGGTGTTGCCGACGCTGCCGGTGAGCGTGAGCGCGGGATAGAAGCTCGCCTGCGTCGCCCTGATGTCGCTGTAGGCCGCGCGCAGGCGCAGTTCCGCAGCGCGCAGGTCGGGGCGGTGGGCGAGCAGCGCAGCCGGCAGGCCTTCGGTGACGGCGGGCAGCTCGATCGCGGCAAGGCCGGTGGGCGCGCTCTCGACAGCAGCGCCCGGCGTGCCGAGCAGCAGCGCCAGCGCGTTGCGCACTTCGCTGCGCTGCTGGACGAGCCGGTTGAGCGCCACCTGCTGGCCGGCGAGGTTCTGGTCGGCTTCCGCGGCATCCACGCCGGAGATGGCGCCGGCACGGTAGCGCACCTGCACCAGGTCGCGCGTTTTCTGCGCGTCTTCCAGCCCCTGGGCCGCCAGCGCGACGCGCTGGTTGAGGTAGCCGAGCTGCCAGTACAGGTTGGCGGTGGTGGCGGACAGTACCAGGGCCGTGCTTTCGAGGTCCTCGGCGCTGGCCTTCGCCGCCCAGCGCGCGCTGCTGCGCTGCGCGCTCAACCGTCCCCAGAGGTCGACTTCGTAGCTCACGCCGACGGAAGCGGAATAGCTCGTGGCGCCGTTGCCGTTGTTGAGCGGCTCGCGGCGGCTGGCGCCGGCATTCGCGCTGAAGTCCGGGCGGGCATTGCTGGCGGCGAGCCCGGCGGCGAGCTGGGCGCGGCGCAGCCGGATGGCGGCGATGGCGAGATCGTTGTTCTGCTGCAGCACCTGCTGCATCAGCGTGTTCAGGCCGGCGTCGTTGAAGGCCTGCCACCAGTACGCAGATGATGCAGCGGTATCGGTGTGTGCTGGCGTGCTCCAGCCGGAGGGCAGCGGTACCTGTGGCGCCGCATATTTCTTCGCGGTGATCGAGCTGCAGCCGCTCGCCAGCAGCGTGGCGGTCAGCAGGGGGGCGACCAGATTCTTCATGGCGGACAACCTCACTCGCGCGCCAGCGCCACGACGGGGTCGAGCCGCGCCGCATTGCGCGCCGGCCAGAAGCCGAAGCCGACGCCGATCAGGGTGGAGCATACGAAGGCCACCACCATGGACGCCGTGGAAAAGATCATGGGCATGCCGGCCCCCAGCAACCTGCTGACCGCGCCGACGCCGAGCGCGAGCAGGATGCCGAGCACGCCGCCGATCAGGCAGACCATGACGGCCTCGATCAGGAACTGGCGCATGATGTCGCCCTGGCGCGCGCCCACCGCCATGCGCACGCCGATCTCGCCGGTGCGCTCGGCCACCGACACCAGCATGATGTTCATGACGCCGACGCCGCCGACCAGCAGCGAGATGAAGGCGATGGAGGAGACCAGCAGCGTCATCGTCGCGGTGGTCTGCTCCACGGTCTCGCGGATGTTGGAGCTGTTGGAGACGAAGAAATCCTTGCGGCCGCCGTGCTGCAGCTGCAGCAGCTTTTCTATCGCGACCTGCGCCGCGTCCATGCCGGCGTCGTCGCTGACGCGCACGGTGATGGAGCGCAGCCAGTTTTGCCCGGTCAGCTTGCCCATGGCCGTGGTGTAGGGAATCTGGATGTTCAGGCTGTCGGGATTGCCGAAGGGCGTGTTGCGCTGCTTCACCACGCCGACGATGCGTACCGGCAGCTTGCCGAGGAAGATCACCTCGCCGACCGGGTCGCGGCCGTCGGTGAACAGCGTCTTGCGCGTATTCTCGTCGATCACCGCCTCCTGGGCCTGGCGGCGCACGCCGTCGGCGTCGAAGGTACGGCCGGTGGCGATCTCCGCGCCTTTCACGCGGAAGTATTCGTGGCCGACGCCGTTCACCGAGGC
>JAJNDL010000060.1 GCA_021156385.1 Moraxellaceae bacterium
CAGCAGGTAGTAGGCGCTGGGGACCAGCGAGGAGCTGGGGAAACGCTTCACGAAGGCCAGCATGGGCGGGATGGCCTTGTCGGCACCGCCGGTACGGAAGGTATCGTAGGCGGCGAGGTAGGCCCGCTTTTCATCTTCAACACTGGCCCGGGGCATGACAGCCGGGACGGCCGCCGGCGTGGCGGCCGGTGCCGCAGTGGAGCCGGGGACCGTGCCCGCAGCGGCCGCACCGCCGGCGGCCGGGGCGGCCCCGGTGGCACCGGAGCTGGCCGGCATGGCGGGAATCGCGCCGGCGGTCATCTGGTTGAGCACTTCCTGCTGGGCCGACATGCGCTGGTCGAGGTCGGTGTAGCGCAGGCGCAGGTCGTTCTGCAGCTTTTCGATCAGGAAGCCCTGCTGCTCCACCGCGCCGCGCAGCTGTTCGAGCTCCTTGCGCAGCTGCTGCTGCTCCGTGTACTGCTCCCAGGCCGTGTTGCCCGCAGCTTCCGGACTGGTGCCTGCCGGAGCGGGTGCGCCGATCGGCGTGGAGGCCAGCGGCGCCTTGCTGGCCACGGCCGTGGTGGCCGGGCCGGTGAGGGAGCGTTCTTCGACGGGGATTTCGGCATGGGCCCCGGCGGCCACGGACAGCAGCAGGGGCAGGGCGGCAACGGGAATATGTTTCATGATCGGCACTCGCGGAGGGCTGACAGGATAAGGACGGAGTTTGCGGAGATATTCCTGAGCTGTCTGTTGGAGATGTTAAGCCCGGATGAGCGATCAGGTATCAATCACGACGACTGTGATGTTGTCCTTGCCGCCTTTTGCATTCGCGAGCTCGACCAGCACCGGGCAGATATCCGCCGGCTTGCCACCGCGCCCGAGCAAGGCGGCGATTTCGGTGTCGTTCACCATCTCGTACAGGCCGTCGGAGCAGATCAGGTAGCGGTCGCCGGCCTCCGTTGCGTGCTGGCCGATGTCGAGCTTCAGGGCCTCTTCCAGGCCGAGGGCATGGGTGAGGATGTTGCGGGCCACCTTGGCGCGGGCTTCCTCGGGGGTGTAGAGGCCCTTGTCGATGAATTCCTGCAGCAGGGAGTGGTCGCGGGTGAGGGCGGTCAGCTGGCCGCGGCGCAGGCGGTAGAGACGGGAGTCGCCGACATGGGCCACCGTCAGCTTTGCGCCATCGAGGAGCAGGGCGACGACGGTCGTGCCCATGCCGTGGTAGCGGGCGGAACTGGCCGCCTTCTCGCGGATGCCGGCATGTGCCGCTTGCACGGCGGTTTCGAGCCGGTCGTGCGCGGAGAGGCCCGCGGTCTGGCGCAGGATGGCCATGGTCGTATTGACGGCGATGTCGCTGGCGACGTCGCCGGCGTTGTGGCCGCCCATGCCGTCGGCAAGCACGGCAATGCCGAGCTCGGGCGCCAGGGCATAGGCGTCTTCGTTATGGTCGCGTTGCCGGCCGGGATCGGTCAGGCCGGCAAAGATCGGGGACTTCATCAGGACAACGGCTCCTCTGGTCCTTACCCTCGAAGCGCTGCCGCGGCGTGGTGCGGATTGCGGCGCGGCAGCGCGGTGTCAGTGGTATGTTCTTATTCTTCGGCTTCGGTCAGCGGTTCGCTGCTGTCCTTCTTGCAGGAGTCGATGCAGCCCTTGATGGCCGCCGCGAACTCCTTGCCGTTCTGGTAGCGCGCTTCCGGATCCTTGGCCAGCGCGCGGTCGATGACGCCGGCGATGCAGGGCAACAGGTCGGCGAGCTCGGGCTTGGCATCGAATACGGAGGCGTGTGGCTCGTTGGCGATCTTGAACATCAGCGTCGCCATCGATTCGCCGCGGAAGGGCGCCACGCCGGCGAGCATCTGGTAGAACATCACGCCCAGCGAATACAGGTCGGAACGGCCGTCGACCTTCTTGCCCGCCACCTGTTCCGGCGACATGTAGGTCGGCGTGCCCAGCACGGTGCCGGTCTTGGTCTTGCTGGCATCGGTGATGCGCGCGATGCCGAAGTCGGTGATCTTGATGGTGCCCTTGTCCGGGTCGTACATGATGTTCGCGGGCTTGATGTCGCGGTGCACGATGTTGTGCTGGTGCGCGTAGTCGAGTGCGAGCGCGGACTTGTAGACGATGTTCACCACCTTCGCGATGGGCAGCAGCGTATCCGGCTTGGTGTAGCGCGCCAGGTCGTGGCCGTGCAGGAATTCCATGGCGATGTAGGCGAGGTCGTGCTCTTCGCCGGCATCGTAGATGGTGACGATGTTGGGATGATTGAGGCGGCCGGCGGTCTCGGCCTCGCGGAAGAAGCGTTCCTTGATCTCGGCGAGCTCGTCACCTTCGAACTCGTCCTTCAGCGCCATGGTCTTGATGGCGACGACGCGGTTGATCTTGGGATCGCGGCCGAGATACACGACGCCCATGGCGCCCTTGCCCAGCTCCTTCTCCACCTGGTAGCGGCCCAGCATGGGTTTCTCGTCGCTGCCCGGCGTCAGGATCATGGTGGCGGCCGCGGAGCTCATGGCGCCGCCGCCGAGGATGACGGTCTCTTCCAGCTTCTGCGCGCGCTGCAGCTTCTGCGGCAGGTCGCGGAACTTGGGATCGTAGTCGGCGATGGCCTGGTACACCGAGACCGCCTTGTTGAACTGGCGCTTGCGCTCGTAGTCGAGGGCGAGGTTGTAGAGCACGTCGGCCATGGAGTCGTCCATGGGGCACTTGCGGAACTTCTCGAAGGCCATGTCGAGCTGGCCGGTCTGCTGCAGGGCGAGGCCGAGCTGGCGGTTGGATTCCGCCGACTGCACTTCGGATTTTTCCTTGGCCTTCTCCGTCACGAAATAGTGCTTGGTCGTGATCAGTACGTAGCCGGCGGCGACGATGACGGCGGGCAGCATGAGTTCGACCCAGATGCCGGAGCTCTTCATCAGGATGAAGTGCGTCATGACCATGGTCACCACGAAGGCCACGGTCACGGCCGCGGCCGGCACGGCCTTGAGGCGCGACAGGCCGAAGATCACGAAGGCGGCGGCGAGCAGGATCATGCCCCAGCGCAGCGCCATGCCCCACTCGGGCGTGATGAAGAAGTTCTGGTTGAGGATGCTGGCGACGTTGTGCGCGAGGATGCGTGCCGGTTCCATGCCGGCGGAGATCGGCGTCACCTGCGGTGCGCCGAGACCGTAGGCGGTGGGGCCGATGATGACGATCTTGTCCTTGTATTTGCTGACCGGGATCTTGCCGCTGGCCACGTCGAAGAAGGAGTCCTCGACGAAGGCGGAGCGGCCGTCGCGATTGCCGTAGAAGTAGGTGCGCATCTGCATGAAGGGATCGGTCTTGATCTTCAGCGGGCCGAGGCTCAGGCCTTCGCCGAGGTTCACGCTGATGTCGCCGACGTTACGGTTCAGGCTGCGCGCAGCGAGCATGAGGGCCAGCGACGGATAGTAGGCATTGGCGTGGCGCACCATCAGCAGCTCGTTGCGCACGGTGCCGTCGATATCGGGGTTGGTCGCCACGTGGCCGATGAAGGCGGCCTTCTCGCCGAGGATCTGGATGGGCGGGATGGCTTCCAGCGAATCCGGCGGCTCGTAGCCGGCATCACGGGCGCCGATGCGGTCGCGGATGGCGGCAATCTGGTTGCGGGTGACGTAGTCGGGCAGGGCCTTGTCGGGGTTGCCCAGCGGCTCGCCCAGCACGAACTGCATGGGCAGCACGACGTTGCCGGCCTGGCCCAGAGCATCGGCCAGATGCTGGTCGGTGTTCAGTGCCGCTTCGGACGTGGTGAGCTTGGTGCCCAGCTCGCCGATGGCCGCGTTGCCGGTGGCCAGGGCGGCGAGATTGGCATTGTAGAAGCTGTTGATGTCGCGGATGGCGACGAGGCCCGGGTCGAGTTGCGGCTCGGACAGGATGATGGGCAGGCCGACCGCCTTGGCGCCTCCGGCCTGCAGGTCGGTCACCATCTTCGCGAGCCGGGTGCGCGGCCAGGGCCAGCGGCCGAGGTTGGCGATACTCTGGTCGTCGATGGCGATGATGGCGACCTTGTCGCCCGGTTCATGAGAGCTGACGCGCACGCCGAAGTCGTAGGCATATCGCTCGATGTTGTCGACGACATCGGTGGCGGCGGCGACGATGAGCATGCCCAGCACGATGACGACGCCGGCAAGCCAGTCGGCCTTCCAGAAAGAAGTTCCTTTTCGCATGGGGACCCCCGCAGAAGCAAAGCAGAAACATCCCGGCTGGCCGGGAAACTGCCGAGACTTCTAACAGATGCGCAGGGGCATGTACAAGGCGGAGACGCAGTGATGCGTGCCAGTGGCGGAGGCGATGGGGCCAGCGGCGCAGCCGTGCCCCTGGTCCGGTTTTCTCAGGTCCTGATACGGCGTGCGGGCTTCAGTTCCGCGCTCAGCAACGCCAGCATGTAGCGGTTCCAGAGCTGGTGGATGGCATTGCCGTCGATACGCGCGAGCAACCGGCGCAGACCGCGGATCCAGAGCGGCAGCCGGACATGGGTCTGGAAGTCCAGGATGACCGGGCGCTGCTCCGGCGTGACGAGGATGTTGCTGCCCTGGCCGAGATTGAGATGAACAACCCCGCGCCGGTGCACTTCCTCGACAAGCGCTTCCAGATGCTGGAAGAAATCGGCTGGCAGCTTCTCCATGAGGGCACAGCTGAGGGGGAGGCCTTCCACGTGCCGGTAGGCGAAGGCGAAGCGGTCCACGCGTACCACGGAGCCTGGCACGCCCTCCAGGCCTTCGAGCTTCTTCAGCGCGGCGAATTCGCGGGCAATGAGCCAGGCGCCAAGGGTCTGGCGCAGCCATGCGGGACGCGAAGCGAAATCCTTCACCACCCATTCGGTGTCCTGCACCTTGAGCAGGCGCAGGTCGGCGCCGGCCGCAGAACCCCGGACCAGATAGTTGGCGGGCTGTGCCTCCAGCAATGCGCGGGTGGGCACGGAATCTTCGAGCCAGGTGTCCTGGCGAGCGGTAATCGCCGGCGTGGGCAGTCGGTTCTGAACGGGCAGCAGGCCGGGACGGGGCAGGGGAATGGGACGTACAGGCATGGGCATCTCCTTATGCCGATGGATTCCTGTCACCTGCTCCAGCCTTCTTTGTGGTGACAGCTATGTGTCCGGCCAGTGTCGCTGCAAACAGGGGGCTGCCGACAATTCAACTTCCTTAGGGAATTGGTTAAGCCTGCAAATAAAAATGGACGGATAAACCGTCCATTTTTATTGCGATTACGCAAAAACCGATCAGGGCTTGCCGGCAGTGTAGTCCAGCTCCACGCGACGGTTCTCGGCCCACACGCTTTCGGACTCGCCGGTGGTGACCGGCTTTTCCTCGCCGTAGCTGACCACTTCGATCTGGTCAGTTTTGACACCATTGCTGGTCAGGAATGCTGCCACGGCCTTGGCGCGACGCTCGCCCAGGGCCATGTTGTATTCGCGGGTGCCGCGCTCGTCGGTATGGCCGCCGATCTGTGCACGTGCTGCGGCATTCTTGCTCAGGTACTGGGCATGGGCCTTCAGTGCGTTGTAGTCGTCGGGCAGGATGTCCGAGCTGTCGTAATCGAAGTGGAAGATCCTGACGCTGAGCGGGTTGCCAGCGGCGGCACCGCCCGCAGCGCCCTGGCCGTTGGCACCGCCACCCAGCGCCTGGCTGTCGAGGCCGCCGCCGGTACCGGCGGATGTGGTTTCAGCGCCACCGGCACCGTAACCGGTTGCAGCCTGGCCGCCCGCACTGCCCGTGCCGTCAGCCGTATCGGGCTTCTTGGTGGTGCAGGCAGCCAGCCCCATTGCCAGCAGCACGGCTGCCAGAATCGTGGTGTTGCGGGAAATGAACATGACTTTTTTCTCCATGCAGTCGAAAAACAGCGCAAAAAAATCAGGGTACAACGTCACGTGCAGCAAGCCTGGCGAACGTGATTCGCCAAGTGGTCCAGGGCATTCCCGGCAAGGGCTTAATATAACTCAAACCACTAAGAAGTTGCCTCTACAAACTACTTCAAGAAGGGCGACCAAGCCGGCTCCCGCACCTCTCCCAGTTGCGCCGGCAAACGTACCTGGAAGCGGCCATCCACGGATGCGATACCGAGTTCCCCGTATTTTCCGCGGCGGGTGGCATAGACCAGCTGGGTGCCATTGGGGGAAAAGCTGGGGCTTTCATCCTGCGGTGTCTGGGTGATGACGGTCAGCACCTGGGTCTGAAGGTCCTGTACGGCAATCTGGAAGCGCTGCCCCTGCTGCCGGTGAACCATGGCGAGGTAGCGGCCGTCGGGGCTGATGTCGGCCCTGCCGTTATAGCTGCCCTCGAAGGTCAGCCGTTTCACGCTGTTGTCGTTCAAGTCGAGCCGGTAAATCTGCGCACTGCCACCACGATCCGAAGTGAAGATCAGTGATTTGCCGTCCGGCATCCAGCGCGGTTCCGTGTCGATCGCGTAGTGATTGGTCAGTCGCGTCAGGGACTTCGTGGCGATGTCCATGACGTAGATTTCGGGATTGCCGTCACGCGACAGCGTCAGCGCCATGCGCGAGCCGTCGGGTGACCACGCGGGTGCGCCGTTGAGGCCGCGGAAGCTGGCCAGCTTCTGCCGCTCTCGTGTGCGGATGTTCTGCGCATAGATGCCGGGACGGCGGCCTTCGAAGGAGACGTAGGCGACCTGGCTGCCGTCAGGCGACCAGGTGGGAGAAAGGATGGGCTCGTCAGAGTCCAGGATCCTGAGCGGGCGCTGGCCATCCGCATCGGCCAGCTCCAGCCGGTAGCGTACTTTGCCGGCCTGGGTGAACTGGTTGACGTAGAGGATCTTGGTGGAGAAGGCGCCGCGCACGACGGTGATAGTCTGGAAGACCTTGTCACTGATGAAGTGGGCTGCATCGCGCCACTGTCCTGGACCGACTACCAGCTTCTCGCCGAGGATGCGGGTCTGCCGGTCCATGCTGAGCAGCTCGAAGCGGATGTCATAGCGCTG
>JAJNDL010000445.1 GCA_021156385.1 Moraxellaceae bacterium
GGGGCGGCCCCGGCGCCAGTGCCGAGGCCGTGGCCACGCGCCGCGCGGGCCGCTGGTCCGCCACGCTGGCGGCGACGCTGGCGCGCGAGGAGCGCAGCGGGCGCGAGCTGCCGCTCTCCTCGCCGCAGTACAACGCCTTCACCGACACGCAATCGCGCGACGACTTCAGCCGGCCGGCCGCGCTCTATGCGCGCGTGACGAACGAAGGCGCGGCGTTGCGCCACAGCCTGGTGCTGCACGCGAGCGAGCGCGACGCCGATGCGGAATTCCTGCCCTTCGTGGCGCTGAGCCATGACAGCCGTGTCGCCACACGACAGCAGACGCTGTCCTGGCAGAGCGAGTGGGACAGCCGCCCGGGCTGGCAGTCGCGGCTGCGGCTGGCGCATGCCTGGGGCGGGCCGACCGGGGACGAGCGCTTCAGCCAGGGGGCGGGCAGCAGTGCGCGCCCGGCCCGCGATTTCGGCTACCGCGCCTGGGACCTGGCGCTGGAGCAGCAGTACCGCCGTGCGCGGCACTACGTGGTTGGCGGCCTGGACGGCGGCTGGGACCGGGAGGAGCCGTTCGAGGTGTTCAGCGTGGACCAGGCCAGCGGCGCCAGCGTGCTCATCTCGCCGGTGCAGCCGGAGCGGCTGTTCCGCAATCTCGGCGCCTACCTGCAGTACCAGTGGCAGCCGCTGCCGGCACGCGACTGGACGCTGTCGCTGAACTGGCGCCACGACAGCCACAACCGCTATGGCGGTCACGACAGTTATCGCCTCGGCCTGACCGGCCACCTGCTTCCCGCGCTGAGCGGCAAGCTGCTCTACGGCACCGCCTTCAAGGCGCCCAACGCCTTCCAGCTCTACGGGCAGCCGCTCTTCCTGCGCGACATGCTGGGCAATCCCGGGCTGCAGCCGAGCGGCTGATCGAGCTGCAGCCCTTCGGCAGCAACCAGCGCTGGAGCAACCGCGGCCGGCAGCGCGGCCACGGCCTGGAATCGGAGTGGCGCTGGCGCGGGGAAGCAATGGATGCCGGCCTGACCACGGCCTGGCACGACACCGTGGTGCAACTGGAGGAGCCGCTGATCCCGCTGGCGGAAGTGCAGACCGCCAGCGCGCCGCGCCTCGTCGCCATGCTCGACTGGAGCTACCGGCAACAGGCGCGCGAGTTCGGCGCCGCCGCGCGCTACGTGACGCAGCGTCGCGCCAGCGACAGCAACATCGACAGCAACCTGCGCGAGGTCTACACGCTGCCGTCCTATGGCGTGCTGCGCCTGCACGGCCTGCAGCAGTGGGGCGCGCACCGCCTCGGGCTGGTGCTCGACAACGCCCTCGACGAGCGCTACGCCGAGCCCGGCTACGGCGGCGTCGACCTGCCGGCGCCGCGGCGGCGCCTGTGGCTGACCTGGAGCTGGCAGCGATGAGCCGGCGCGATCGCCGTTCCGGAGGAGATTCCATGGGCGCACGCATGCTGGCCGTGCTGGTGCTGGCATTGCTGCTGGCGGGCTGTCCGACGGACGTTGCCGATCCGGCACGCCCGCCGCCTCCGCCCGATGCCGTCATCATCGGCCTGCTGCAGCCCCAGCCCAGCGGCCTCGAGGTGCAGCGCGAGCAGGCGGCGCGGCTGGCGATCGCGGAGATCAATGCTGCGGGCGGCGTCAACGGCCGGCCACTGGCGCTGCGCGTGGCCTACGACAACACCAACGACCCGGACACCGGCGTGTCCAGCGCACGCCTGCTGGAGGCCGGCGGCGTCGTCGCGCTGATCGGCGCCAACGCCAGTCGCGTGACGCTGCCCGTCGCCGAGCAGGTCACCATTCCCGCCGGCCTCGCGCTGATCTCGCCGGGCTCCACCTCGCCGCTGATCAGCACGCTGGCCGACAACGACACGGTCTACCGCATTCCGCCTTCGGATGCGCTGCAGGGGCGCCTGCTGGCCGAGCTGGTCTGGGACGAAGGACGCACGCAGGTCGCCATCTTTGGCCAGGACGACCCCTACGGGCAGGGCCTGAGGGAAGCCTTCACGACCCGTTTCGTGGAGCTGGGCGGCAGCATCCAGGCCGAGGCGGTGTTCCCGACCGGGCGCGTCAGCGGCTACGGTGCCGAGATCAGTGCGCTCTATGCCTCCGGCACGCCGACCGCGATCATGCTCTTCGCCTTCGCGGAGCAGACCAGCAACCTGTTGCGCGAGATCGTCGCCGCCAAAGGCGGCCTGCCGCCGCTCTACGGCGTCGATGCCAACATGAGCCAGATCACCCTCCAGAATTCGCCGGCGCAGATCGCCGGCATGCGCGGCACGGTGCCGAGCTCGCCCCTGGGCAGTGCCGCCTACGCGATTTTCCGGCAGGCCTTCGTGAATGCGACGCGCGTGATGCCGGAGCCCAACCGCGAGAACTCCTACGATGCGGTCTACCTCATCGCGCTGGCGCTGGCCCGGGCCGGTGTCAACGATCGCGCCGCGGTGGCGACGCACCTGCGCGAAGTGTCGCGGCCGGACGGTCCCGCTGCGGTGACGGTGCTGCCGGGCGGTTTCGCCGGCGCGCTGGCCGCACTGCAGGGCGGCGCCGACATCGACTACGAAGGCGCCAGCGGGCCCATCGACTTCGATGCCTCGGGCGATCCCGCCGCGGCGACCTACCAGTACCTGGAAGTGCAGCTGACGGCAGGCGGATTCGAGCTGGT
>JAJNDL010000061.1 GCA_021156385.1 Moraxellaceae bacterium
GCCTTTCCTGGATCCGGCGCTCCTCAGGGACGAAAAAGCCGGTGCGCTGGACTGGCAGGCCGCCATCGACCAGTTGCGCGCACGTTCACCCGAGATCGCTCGTGACTGGCGCGAGGCTTATGAGGCGGAGCTGTCGCGGCCGGGCCGGATACTTTTCCTTCGGTTCGGTGATCCGCAGAAACAGACGGTTGTGGATCGGGACGAATACGAACGCATTCGTGCGCAGAAAACGCCCCAGGCCGAGCGATTGCGCCCGGCCATGGCACTTTATCTGCGCCGTCTGCGTTGCGCCGGTGAAACACTGGCGGGAGAGGAGCGACGCCGCTTCGTCAGCCTGCTGCGCCTGTTGCAGCTGCTCTACGCGGAGCAGCAGGCTGTGCGCGATCTGCTCGAGCTGCAGGCATTCATGCGCGAGCTCGAGCGCTTTGTGCAGGGCGGTGCCGGACCGGCTTTCGAGCGCGAACTGACGGATGCGAGGAGCCGTCATCACGATATCGCCCTGGGCCTGCTCGCCAGCATGGAAAAGGTGCCGCAGGATCTCGGCGAAGGGGGAACTGTGGCGGGCTGGCTGTGGCAGCGCCATGCGAACCTGGCGGATGCGAAAAACGACATCCTGCGGTTCCAGCGGGTCGCCAACGGCCTGCCCAACTCCCTCCTGCACTTCTATTGCATGGTGCTGGAAGCACTGACGGTGCTGGCCGGCGCCGCCGAGAAGGTGCACGGTATCCGTCCCATCAAGGTGGTCCTGCTGCAGCCTGCGGGATGATCAGCCGCCGCCGGCAAAGCCCTGTTGCCGCCAAGCCTCGTACACCACCACTGCGACGGCATTGGAGAGGTTCAGGCTGCGGCTGTCCGGCCGCATGGGCAGCCGCAGGCGCGCCTCCTTGCCGAACATTTCCAGTACCTCCCCCGGCAGGCCCCGGGTTTCCGGACCGAACAGGAAGGTGTCGCCGGCTGTCACGGCCAGTTCGTGGTAGGGCCGCGAGCCCTTGGTCGTAAAGGCGAACAGCCGGGCCGGCTGCTCCGCCGCCAGGAAGGCTTCCAGCGAATCGTGCACCTTCAGGCTGGCCCACTCGTGGTAGTCGAGGCCGGCACGCTTCAGCTTGCTGTCGTCGAGGTCGAAGCCCAGCGGCCGGATGAGGTGCAGCTGCGCCCCGGTATTGGCGCAGAGCCGGATGATGTTGCCGGTATTGCCCGGGATCTCGGGCTGGAAGAGCACGACATGGAACACGATGGTCGCTCCTGGCTGGAGGTCCGCAGTGTAGTGAGGCGGAACTTCCGGGCCAACCGTGTCAACCGTTTGCGCTGGCGCGGCGTTAACAAGGCAAGTAAAACGACAAGCTGAACTTTTACAGGAGTACCACCCATGAATCTGCGTCTGCCTTCCCTGCTCCTTGCCACGGGCCTGGGGCTTTCCATGTCGCTGGCGATGGCCGAGGGTCCGGCCCCTGCGCCGGCCCCCGGGGCCGAGCAGGCCGCGCCCGCTGGCAAGGCCGGCAGGCCCGGCCCGGCCCGGAAGATGATGCGCGAGCAGAAGCGCGAAAGCTTTACCGAGGAAAGCGTCCGCAAGATGGCGGACGGCCGCGTGATCAAGCGCCAGATCGAGCAGAAGGTTGGCGAAGGCACCTTCTACCGCAAGGAAGTGACTACCAATCCGGAGGGTAAAACGGCCACCCGGACCATGACTGCCACGTTCGACAAGGACAAGAAGGTCTGGACGCGCAAGATCGAAGGCGTGAACTTCGACGGTTCCACCTGGTCGAACAGCAGCCAGAGCGCCGCCCCGCATGACCAAGAGGATGACGAGCCGGACGTCCGCCCCGAACCGCCCCGCAAGGGCAAGAAGGGCTGAGCCGGATCACGCCATGCGTGTTGTGAGCGACGAGGGGCTTGCGTATGGTGGCGGCCATGTTGCCAACGGTGCCGCCACCATGACCACGACCCCTCCTGCGAGTCTCGACGCCTTCCTGCGTTCGGTGGGTCGCCGTGCGCAGGTCATGGCCGAGATTTCGACGCGCGACCGCGATGCCGCCCTGGACATCGTCCAGGACAGCATGCTGGCGCTGGCCTCGAAGTATGCGCATAAGCCGGCCGCCGAATGGGGCCCGCTGTTCCAGACCATCCTGCAGAGCCGCATCATGGACTGGCACCGCACCCGCACCCGGCGCAGCAAGTGGATGACCTGGCTGGCGCCACCCGCGGATGACCCCGAGGCCGACCCCTGGGCCGACATTCCCGAGGCCGCCAGCTCCGACCCCGCGCTCCTGCTGGAACGGGCGCGCGACATGGATACGGTGTCGGCGGCCCTGGAGGCCCTCCCGCTCCGGCAGCAGCAGGCCTTCATGCTGCGCATCTGGGAGGGCCTCGACACGGCGGATACCGCCCGTGCCATGAATTGTTCCGAAGGCAGTGTGAAAACCCATTTGTCGCGTGCCCTGCAGAGTCTGCGGTCACGCCTGGAGGCGCAAGATGAATGAGCTTGATCCGCGGCAGCGCGAACTGGCCGACACCCTGCGTGCCACCCTCGAGAAAAAGGCCGCCACGCCCGATCCGCTACTCGACGCCGCGCTGGCGGCAACGCGGGCGCAGATTGCCGCCCGCCAAGGGCGCCCGCGCCGCCATCCCTGGTGGGTCGCCGGCGGCTTTGCCGTGGCGGCGAGCCTCGCCGTGGTGATGGTCGTGCCCTTCGGGACAGGGCCGGAGCAGCAGCCCCGTGCCGTGGCCGAAAACACGCCGATGCCGGATGCCGACCTGCAGTTCCTGCAGGACATGGACCTGCTGGTGGCGATGGAAGAGGGGCGTCATGAAGGTTAAGTCGCTGATGCTCGCCTTCCTGCTTGCCGGCAGCACCGCTGCCTGGGCCGAAGGCCGTCCCTTCGAAAGTCTCGATCCGGAGACGCAGGCGGCGCTCTCGCGCTCGCGGGAGCGCTGGAACAGCCTGCCGCCGGCACGGCAGGAGGAGCTGATCCGTCGCGCACAGCAATGGCGTCAGCTTTCGCCTGAAAAGAAGGACCAGCTGCGCCAGCGTTACCAGCAGTGGCAGCAGCTGCCGCCGGACCAGCGCGAGGAATTGCGCGAGCGCTATGAGCGCTTCCGCCAGCTGCCGCCAGAGCAGCGCGAGACGCTGCGAGAGCGCTGGAGCGACCTGTCACCGCAGGAGCGCGAAGCATGGAAGCAGCGCCTGGAGAGGCGTGAGGAGCGCGGCAGCAAATGGCAGGACCGCGCCGAAGACGGCGGCAAGCAGCGTGGCTGGGAGCGTCACGAGGAGCGCGGCGACAACGGCCAGGGGCGCGAGGAGAAGCGCGAGAAGCGCCGCGGCCGCGACAAGGACTGACGCCCGACTCCGGGAAAAACAAAAGGCGCCGTGGCGCCTTTTGTTTTTGTGCCGGTTGCCGGCTCAGTCGGCTTCGTCCTCGTCCTCGCTGCCGACATCCATCTTCAGTTCCTTGATCTTGCGCGTCAGCGTATTACGGCCCCAGCCGAGCAGCTCGGCCGCATCGCGGCGGCGGCCACCGGTGTGGTTCAGCGCGGTGGTGATCATGATCTTCTCGAAGGCGGGCAGGGCGGAGTCGAGCAGCGGCCGGCCGCCGATCATGAGTTCCTTGCGCGCCCACTCGGCGAGCGACTGTTCCCAGCCCTGCGCCGGGCGTGCGGCTTCCGGCTCGTTGCTCTGGCGCAACTCCGGCGGCAGGTCGGAGACGAGAATCTCACGGCCCGAGGCCATGACGGTGAGCCAGCGGCAGATGTTCTCGAGCTGGCGCACGTTGCCGGGCCAGGCGAGCTGCTGCAGGTAGGCGGCGGTTTCCGGGCGTAGCACCTTGTGCTCGACGTTCAGCTCGCGCGCGGCGCGCACGAGGAAATGCCCGGCCAGCGTGGGAATGTCCTCGCGGCGGTCGCGCAGGCGCGGGATGTGCACGCGGATGACGTTGAGGCGGTGGAAAAGGTCTTCACGGAACTTGCCTTCGGCAACCAGGCGCTCGAGGTTCTGGTGGGTGGCGGCGATGATGCGCACGTCCACCTTCACCGGCGTGTGGCCGCCGACACGGTAGAACTCGCCGTCGGCCAGCACGCGCAAGAGGCGAGTCTGTGTTTCCAGCGGCATGTCGCCGATTTCGTCGAGGAAGAGGGTGCCGCCGTTGGACTGCTCGAAGCGGCCCTGGCGCTGCGAGCTGGCGCCGGTGAAGGCGCCTTTCTCATGGCCGAACAGCTCCGACTCCATGAGGTCCTTCGGGATCGCCGCCATGTTGAGCGCGATGAAGGGGCGGCCGGCACGCGGCGAGTGGCGATGCAGCGCATGCGCCACGAGTTCCTTGCCGGTGCCCGACTCGCCGTTGATGAGCACGGTGATGTTGGAGTTGGAGAGGCGGCCGATGGCGCGGAAGACTTCCTGCATGGCCGGCGACTCGCCGATGATCTCGGGACCGTTCAAGGTCTCCGGCGGCAGCGTGGCATTCTTCTGCTGCTCGTGGTGATGCGCGACCGCGCGCTTCACCAGCGCGATGGCATCGTCGACGTCGAAGGGCTTGGGCAGGTATTCGAAGGCGCCGGTCTGGTAGGAGGACACGGCGGATTCCAGGTCCGAGTGCGCCGTCATGATGATGACGGGCAGGTCGGGATGCTCCAGGCGGATCTTGGCGAGCAGCGAGATGCCGTCGATGCCGGGCATGCGGATGTCGCTGATGATGGCGTCGGGCTGCTCCTTGGCGAGGCGAGCGAGGGCGCTGTTGCCGTCTTCGAAGACGGTGGCCGTAAGGCCTTCCTGCATGAGCGCTTTCTCGAGCACCCAGCGGATGGAGCGGTCGTCGTCGATGATCCAGACTTTGGAACTAGTGGCTGCCATCTTTGGACTCCAGGGGCAGAAGGATGCTGAAGGTGGTCTGACCTGGGCGAGATTCGCATTCGATCAGGCCCTGGTACTGGTGAACGATGTCCTGTGCAATCGAGAGGCCAAGTCCGGTGCCGTTGGCGCGGCCGCTGACCATTGGATAGAAAATCGATTCGAGCAGCGCGGGTGGAATGCCGGGGCCGTTGTCGATGATGTCGACGCGCATCACCAGGCGGTGACGCACCGCGCCGATGGTGAACTGGCGCATGTGGCGCGTGCGCAGGATGATGCAGGGCTCCTTCTGCTCGGGATTCTCCATCAGCGCCTGCAGTGCATTGCCGGTGATGTTGAGGATGGCCTGGATGAGCTGGTCGGGATCGGCATTGAGTTCCGGCAGCGAGGGATCGTAGTCGCGGCGGATCGCGACGCGGCCTTCCGCCTCCACCAGCATCAGCGAGCGTACGCGCTCCAGGCACTCGTGGATGTTGACCGGCTGCATCTCCGGCAGCTTGCGCGGGCCCAGCATGCGGTCGGCAAGGTTACGCAGGCGGTCCGTCTCCTCGATGATGATGTTGGTGTAATCGCTCACGTCGGAATCGGGCAGCATGCGCGCCAGCAGTTGCGCGGCGCCGCGGATGCCGCCCAGCGGGTTCTTGATCTCGTGGGCGACGCCGCGCACCAGCGTGCGCGTGGCCTGGTGGTTGGCGAGCAGCGCTTCTTCCTTGGAGATGCGCAGGTGGCGGTCCATCTGCTGCACCTCGATGAGCAGGGCCAGCGGCGCGCCCGGAGTGATCAGCACGCCGACGGTGTAGTCGACGATGATTTCCTGGGCACCGGCGCGCAGGTGCACCTCGCGCTTGGTGTAGGGGTGCGAACTCGCCAGGGTGTCGCGCAGGGTGGCCGCGGTATCGGAGTCGTCGAGTTCGATGAAGCAATCGGTCAGGGGATGGCCAAGCGCGCGTGCCCGGCTGATGGCGAGCAGGGCCTCGGCGGCCGGATTCAGGTAGCTCACCTTGAGGTCGGTATCGACGAGTAGGACAGCGGTGCTCAGGTTGTCGAGCAACCGTCGGGGAAGAGTCTGGTCCTGCATGGGGATCCTGCCGTCAGCGAAGGGGCTGACCTGTTTCTATTGCCTCAGCAATAAGTGCACCAACCCGGTTCGGCCCGGCTGCATCGTAGAGGTGCAGTCCATCCTGCCAGTATCCCGGGGTATTCGCCCCAATAATGGGCGCTTAAGTGCCTCATGCTGGTGCATATTCAGGATTTTTCCTACTTCTTTCCGGGAAACTTAGCTGGCCGGAGGCGGGGGTGGGCATTACAATTGCGCGCTTTTTGTACAGGCCGACGGCCGGGAGTCCTTTTTATATGTCCAAGTCATCGCCCAAGGTCGGCTTCGTCAGTCTCGGCTGCCCCAAGGCCCTGGTGGACTCCGAACGCATCCTCACCCAACTGCGCAGCGAGGGGTATCAGGTCTCCCCCTCCTACCAGGATGCCGACCTCGTGGTGGTCAACACCTGCGGCTTCATCGATTCGGCCGTGCAGGAATCCCTGGATGCCATCGGCGAGGCCCTGGCCGAGAACGGCAAGGTCATCGTCACCGGCTGCCTCGGCAAGAAGGAAGAGGTGATCCGGGAGGTCCATCCCAGCGTGCTCAAGGTCACCGGCCCGCATGCCTATGAGGAAGTCATGGGCGCCGTGCACCAGTACCTGCCGCCGAAGCACGATCCCTTCCTCGACCTCGTGCCACCGCAGGGGGTGCGCCTGACGCCGCGCCACTACGCCTATCTCAAGATTTCCGAAGGCTGCAATCATCGCTGCACTTTCTGCATCATCCCGAGCATGCGCGGCGATCTCGTCTCGCGCCCCATCGGGTCGGTCATGACGGAAGCCGAGAACCTGGCCAAGGCCGGCGTGAAGGAGCTGCTCGTGATCTCGCAGGACACCAGCGCCTACGGTGTCGACCTCAAGTACAAGCTGGATTTCTGGGGCGGCCGCCCGCTGAAAACGCGCATGAAGGA
>JAJNDL010000062.1 GCA_021156385.1 Moraxellaceae bacterium
CGGCCGGCCGCGTCCAGGTAATAGCTCTGGCAGATGTCGGGCCGGATCGGCATGCGGGCCAGGCGTTTTTCAATGCGCGCATTGAAGTCGTCCTGCACCGTGCGGCGCACTTCGAAGCGTTGCAGGCCGGCCGACAGCACCGACTTCACGGCCTTGGCGACATAGACGGCCTGCTGTTCCGCCGTCCACATCACCGAGCCCTGCACGCTGTGCGAGTTGGGCCCCAGCATCATGAACATGTTGGGAAAGCCGTGGATGGCGAGACCCTGGTAGGCGCGGGGACGGCCCTGCCATACCTCGCTCAGCGAGCGGCCGTCGGCGCCCTTGATGACGCGGTAGATGGCCGGCTCGGCCACGGCATAGCCGGTGCCGAAGATGATGGTGTCGACCTCGAACTCCGTGCCGTCTTCCGCAACGACACCGGTCTCGGTGATGCGCTTCAGCCCCTGGAAGACCACCTTCACGTTGGGCTTGGCGAGCGCCGCATACCACTCGTTGGAGAACATCGGCCGCTTGCAGCCCAGCGTGTGGTCGGGCGTCAGCTTCGCGCGCATCTCGGGATCGGAAATGGAGCGGCGGATGTTGAAGAGGCCGATGGGATGCGTTGCGGCACGCAGCGCGCGCTCGCGCAGAAAGAGCGGCAGCGAGGGCTCGAGGCCGAGCAGCGCGGTTTCGCGCACCAGCTTCTGCAGGCCGGGCGCACGCGCAAAGAGCGTGCTGACGGCCTTCGGCATGGCGAAGTCCGGCTTGGGCAGCACCCACGACGGCGTGCGCTGCAGGCTGATGAGCTGCTTCACCCTGGGCTGAATCGCCGGCAGGAACTGGATGGCCGAGGCGCCGCTGCCGATTACCGCCACGCGTTCGCCGGTGAGGTCGTGGTCGTGGTTCCACTTGCCGGAGTGGAACAGCGTGCCGCGGAATTTCTCCTGTCCGGGAAAGGACGGCATCTTGGCCTCGCCGATGAAACCCGGCGCAGCCACGAATACCTTCGCCGCATAGTGCTCGCCTGCCGCGGTGGTGATGCGCCAGCGTTGCGCCGCATCGTCCCAGCGTGCATCAGTCACTTCGGTGTCGAGGCGGATGCGGTCGACGATACCGAAGCGGTGCGCCACGTCTTCGAGGTACTGCCGGATCTCGGCCTGCGGCGCATAGGTCCGGCTCCAGTTCGGGTTGGGCGCAAAGCCCAGCGAATACAGCTCGCTGGGCACGTCGCAGCGCAGGCCTGGATAGTCGTTCAACGCCCAGGTGCCCCCAATGCGGCTGGCCCGGTCCAGGATCAGCGAATTGGTGATGCCCTGCTCCTTGAGCTTGATGCAGGCGGAGAGGCCCGAGGGCCCGGCACCGAGAATCAGGGCATCGACCTGCTTTTCCTGCGTTTTGACCCTGGACTTGCGCGCGGCTGCGGTCGCCATGGATTCGTCTCCTGTCTTCTGGCAGCGGACACCCGGAAGGTGTCCCACCCCGATTTCGGAACAGACTGTCATCTACGGAATGACATGTCAACATCGGAAGTGATCGTCATTTCGCAGGCCGTCGGCTACCATGCCCTGCATGAGTGAAGACCAGACCCTTTCCCGCGCCGAACGCAACCGCCAGCAGTTGCGGGCCGACATCATCCAGGCCGCCTTCGAGGAATTTTCCGCGCGCGGTTACCACCAGACCGCCATTTCCGACATCGCCAAACGCCTCGGCATCGGCCACGGCACCTTCTACCGCTACTTCGAGAACAAGCGCGACATCCTCGAGCACGTCATCAACGACGTCTCGGCGCGCATCATGGCCGCGCTCACGGCCGAGAACGCGCCCACCGCCACGGCCTCGCTGGAGGATTACCGCGAGCAGACCGCGCGCATCGCCAAGCGCCTGACCGAGATCCTCGGCCAGAACCCGGCCATGGCCCGCATGATGCTGTTCGAAGCCACCTCCATCGACCCGCAGATGACCGAACGCCTGCTCGCGCTGCTGGACTGGGCCGGCCAGTTCACCGCGGCCTATATGGAAAACGGCGTGCGCCTGGGATTTTTCCGCGAGGACCTGGATACGGAGGCCACGGGCCATGCCGTGCGCCTCCGCTCCGGCAGGCCTCAGGCCTGCGCCAGCATGAAACGCACGACGCGGCCGTTCTCGGGGCTGGGAAGTTTCAGCACCTCGTCATAGAGGTCGATCGTCATGTCACAGACCTTTTCCTTGTCCAGGCCGGGCGCCCCCAGGTTCTCGTAGAGCGCCACGTCTGCGCCGTACTTCGTCGCAAGCTGCATGAAGACGCGCTGGATGCTGCCTGTCATCTCCTGCTCGGTGGGCCGGGTCTGCGGCGCCAAGGCGGCGCTCTCGATGACTTTGGCCAGCGCCTGCAGGTCCGCCTCCACCGTTTCCTTCTTCACGTACTTCACCATGTTCACCGGCGCGCCCGGCTGCGGAAACATGAAGCCGTAGCAGAGGCCGTTGCCCTGGGCACGCAGCTCCCGCATTTCCTGCACCATCACGCCCATGTAGGCGGAAGCCGCTTCGTTGCTGGTGACGGGCAGGGACTTCATGGCGACGGCCATGACCTTGGGCTTCATCGCTGCCACCAGCTGGTCGTCGCGCAAGCCCTCCTTCCTGCCGCGTTGGAACTCCGCCAGCAGCTCGCCGTAGGTCGCAGGGGCGTGCTTCCTGATCGCCACGAAGGCCGGTATCTGCGCAAGCTTGCTCTCGAAATCTTTCTGCTCCAGCCGGCCGGTGATGTCGGCGATGACGGTCGCCTTGGCCACGGTGAAGAGCACGACGAAGAGGATGACGGTCCCCCAGGAGCGCGCACTGGAATCCCGGTCGGCGTTCCGCGTGGCCCAGAACACGACGACGAAGGCCACCAGGGCGCACACGGCCCCGACGATGGCGTTGACGAAAATGGACATGCTCCGCTCCTTTCTTGTTGTTCTGTCCCGCCGGCATGTTCCGGCCCGCAATTAGTAGCACGGACCGGCAGCGGCGGCTTCCGGATTATTACGGAGCACGCACGCGCCGCTGCTTAGCCGGCAAGCGTCTGGTAATGGAAGCGGAGGTGGTCTTCGATGAAGGTCGCGATGAAATAATAGCCGTGGTCGTAGCCCGCGTGCCGGCGCAGCGTGAGCGGCTGGCCAGCCTCGGTGCAGGCGGCCTCGAGCAGATGCGGGTGCAGCTGCTCGGCGAGGAATTTGTCGCCCAGTCCCTGGTCGACGAGGATGCCGTGCGGAAACAGCGCCTGCAGCCCGACGCGATGACGCTGGCGGATGAGTTCCGTGGCATCGTGCGCCGCCCACTGGCGACTGTCGTCGCCGAGATAGCCCGTGAAGGCCTTCTGCCCCCAGAGACATTGCATCGGCGCGCAGATGGGTGCGAACGCCGACAGCGAGAGGAAGCGGCCGGGATTGCGCAGCGCCAGCGTCAGCGCGCCATGGCCGCCCATGGAGTGGCCCATGAGGCCGAGGCGGTCGGAATCGACCGGCAGCGCCTGGCCGAGCAGGGGCAGCAGCTCCTGCAGCAGGTAGCTCTCCATGCGCCAGTGCCGGTCCCAGGGTGCGCGCGTGGCATCGAGGTAGAAACCCGCGCCCGTGCCGAAATCCCAGCTCTCGGACTCGCCCGGCACGCCGGCGCCGCGCGGGCTGGTATCCGGCGTCACGAGCGCGAGGCCGAGCTGCGCGGCCACGCGCTGCGCGCCGGCCTTCACGGCGAAGGTCTCGTCGGTGCAGGTGAGCCCGGCCAGGAACACCACCGCCGGCACGGGGCCGGCCGCGGCCGCCGGCGGCAGGTAGAGCCCGAAGCGCATGGGCAGGCCGATGAGCATGGACTCGTGCTGGTAGAAGCGCTGCTCGCCCTCGAAGCAGGCATGCACGCTCAGCAGGCTGGGGGTGGGCAGGTCGCTCATGTCAGTAGAGCACCACGCTGCGGATGGATTCGCCGCGCTTCATCAGCTCGAAGCCGCGGTTGATGTCCTCGAGCGGCATCGTGTGGGTGATGAGGCTGTCGATGTCGATCTTCCCTTCCATGTACCAGTCGACGATGCGCGGCACGTCGGTGCGGCCGCGCGCGCCGCCGAAGGCCGAGCCTTCCCATTTGCGGCCCGTGACGAGCTGGAAGGGCCGCGTCGAGATTTCCGCGCCCGCTTCCGCGACACCGATGATGATGCTGCGACCCCAGCCCTTGTGCGTGCACTCCAGCGCCTGGCGCATCACCTGCGTGCTGCCGATGCATTCAAAGCTATAGTCGGCGCCGCCCCCGGTGAGCTGCACCACGGCGTCGACGATGCTACCGCCCGCCGCCTCGACATCGTTCGGATTGAGGAAATGCGTCATGCCGAATTGCCGCGCCATCGCCTCGCGCGCCGGATTGATGTCGATGCCGATGATCCTGTCCGCGCCCACCATGCGTGCGCCCTGGATGACGTTGAGGCCGATGCCGCCGAGGCCGAACACCGCGACGTTCGCGCCCGCCTCCACCTTCGCCGTGAAAAGGACGGCACCGATGCCGGTAGTGACGCCGCAGCCGATATAGCAAACCTTGTCGAAGGGCGCGTCACTGCGGATTTTCGCGAGCGCAATCTCGGGCACCACGGTGTGCTGCGCGAAGGTGCTGGTGCCCATGTAGTGCAGCAGCGGCTCGCCGTTCAGGCTGAAGCGGCTCGTGCCGTCCGGCATCAGGCCACGGCCCTGCGTCGCGCGGATCGCCTGGCAGAGGTTGGTCTTGCGCGAGAGGCAGAACTTGCACTGGCGGCATTCGGGCGTGTAGAGCGGAATGACGTGGTCGCCCTTCTTCAGCGAGGTAACGCCGGGGCCGGTCTCCCGCACGATACCCGCGCCCTCGTGGCCGAGGATGGCGGGAAAGAGGCCTTCGGGATCGGCGCCGGAGAGCGTGTACCAGTCGGTATGGCAGATACCGGTGGCCTTGATCTCGACCAGCACCTCGCCGGCACGCGGCCCCTGCAGGTCCACGGTCTCGATCGTGAGGGGCTGGCCGGCCTTCCAGGCCACGGCGGCGCGGGTTTGCATGGGCCTTCCTCCAGGGCAGAGGCTGCCGCGAGTGCGCAGCCGTCGGAGCGGCGCGCGCCACAATCGCCGGGGCGGCGGCACGGTGCCATGCAGGACAGGATAGACGAAATGTCCGGAGCCACCCGAAGAGACGGGTTTTCAATGTGCACGCAAAATGAAAAGGACTGCCCATGCAGTCCTTTTCAAGGCTGAAGCCAGCGCTTCCTGCCGCGCCTACTCCGACTTTTTGAAATGCCGGAAGAGTTCTTTCGGATTATTGAAGAGCAACCACAACGCAAACCAGGCCTTGCGCCACGGGCTGTAATCGGCGCGGAACACGCGCAAGGGAGCGGGCAGGGGCTGCAGCTTCTCCAGGCTGACCGGGGTGGCGTGCCAGACCAGGTTCACGTCTTCCCGGTTCGAGAGCAGGGTGCCGTCATAGCCGACGAACAGGTAGGTCTTGTACTCGCTGTCGTCGCGCAGCTGCTCCAGCGTCGGCCGCTCGGCGCCCAGCACATGATCGAGCAGATCGTTGCGCACCAGAAAGATGTTGCAGGTCGTGGTCGCCACCGGCGAGTAGCCCTTGCGCTCGCCCAGCTTCTGCATCGACTTCGCGCTCGCGCCCCGGCGCACGAAGAAATCCTTGGGCTGGACGTATTCGATCTCGTTGGGGATGGTCGGGTTGTATTCGATGCAGATCACCTTGGGACGGTATTTCTCCAGCGACTCGAGAATGAAGTAGTCGCAGCCATCGATATCGATGGAAAGCAGGTCGAAGTCGGACGGGATGGGCGTGGAGGCAAGGATGTTGTCCAGGGTGCTGTCGCCTTCGAAGGTGACGAAGCGGCAGATCTTGTGGACATCGTCGCGCGGAATGTTCCGGAGCAGGTCGCGATGCCTTTCCGCATCGCCCTCGATCAGCACCGCCTTGTATTCGCGGTTCTTGATGAGATTGTAGGTATTGGAAAGGTGGATGCCGTCCCAGGCACCGAATTCCACGCACCAGCCGCTGGTCTGCGCCGTGGCATTCAGGCGGCGGAGGATTTCCTCGATGATGCCGTCCTCGCCAAACTGAGTGTAGATGTTGCGGGCGAACGACTTGATGGGAGGAAGGTTCGTCGTGGACGCGGCCGGGGAATTGTCAGTCGTCATAGCTTGGCTTCGCTTTGCAATGCGCACGGATGGCGCGGTTGAATTCGTTGGCGGCATGGCCCGGAGTGAAGCGGCATCCGCTGCCGGAAGCCGGCCGGGGGCTTACTCCTTGCGGGTCCATGACTCCCACACGAAGGGATAGTTCCAGTCTTCCCGATGCGTCTCGGCGAGCTTCTCGCGGATGGCCGCGCGCAGCGGCTTCGCATCGGGATAGAAATCGTGGAACTGGATCTGCAGGTGGCGGATGCGCGGCATGAGGCCAGCCGCCTGGATGTGCGGCAGGATCATGAACTCGGCGCCCTCCACGTTCAACTTGAGCAGGTCGATGTTCTCGACGCCGAGCTGCTTCATCTCGTCCACGAAGCCTTTCACGAAAACCCGTTCGCAGTTTTCCGCGGCGTTGTTCTTGATGAGGCTGGAGCCGTCGTCCTCGTTGCTGATCAGGAAGCTGCCGTCGGCATCCGACAGGCCATAGTTGAAGCAGCGCACCTTCGGATTGCCCGCGAAGCGGTGGCAGCACTCATCGTAGAAGCGCTTTACCGGCTCGAAGACATAGACTTGGCAACCGAACTTCCGGTAGACCGCGTCGGCGAAATCGCCCTTGTAGCCGCCAAGGTCCACCACGACGCTGTCGGACGTCAGCGGATAGGCGAGCCGGCGCGTGTCATCACCGTTTTCCGCGAACCACTTGCGCACGGCGAGGGTGAACTCGTCTTTCTCGACATAGAGGCGATACAGGAAGACCAGCTGGTTGCGGAGCTTGCGGGGGATCGACAGGGGATTGCGCAGGGCCCGAGCGACCTTACGGGCAAACGAATTGCTGTGTGTCATGGGAAACTGGGACCGTCTGCAGTCTGGTGATGCCGCCACACTCGCCGGGCAGGGAGGCGGGGTAAAAAGGCGGGCAGATGATAGCAAAGATGCCGGACGGTGAATAAATCGTCTGAAGAGGTCGTGGCGGTCTCTCCGTACGGTGAAATGACCGTACAGGACTGCCCTCACCCCCGCTTCAACCCCCGGTATTCGCTCGGCGCCACCCCCATCATCCGGCGGAACTGCCGCGAGAAATAATGCGCATCCTCGTAGCCCAGCACGCGGGCGACCTCGCCGACGCGCACCTCGCCACTGTCCAGCAGGCGCGCGGCCCGCTCCATGCGGAGCTGGAGGAAGTGCGTGAGCGGCGCGCGCCCGGTGAGGCGGCGATAGGTCTTGGCGAAGTGGAAGCGCTCGAAGCCGAAGGCGGCGGCGAGCTGGTCCAGGGTCAGGGACTCGTCGAGATGGGCCTGCATGTAGGCCTGCACGGCCCAGGCATCGAAGCGCCCGGGCCGGCCCCGGCCGTGCCGGGCGGCACCGCGCGGCGCCAGCACCTGCGCGTGGGTGAGCAGGGCACGCAGCAGGCTGGCCACGTGCAGCAGCGAGGGCAGCACCGCCCCTTCCCGCGCCTGCGCCAGCAGCGCCTGGAAGTCCGCCACCAGGCCGAGGCCGAGGGGGCAGGCGGCGGCCGGCTGCCCGGCCAGCAGCGGTGCCATGAAGTCGGCGGCGGCCGGTCCCGCGAAATGCGCCCAGTACAGGCTCCAGGGCTGCTCCGCACTGGCCTGGTAGTGATGCGCGACGCCCGCCGGCAACAGCACCAGCGTGCCCGGCCCCACCGACTCGACCGTGTCGCCCCAGCCTGCCTCGCCCTGACCCTGCACGCAGTAGAGCAGCAGGTGGTCCTCGTGCTCCGCGGCGTCGCGCTGCATGGCATGGCCGGCCGCGTGGCGGTAAAAGCCCAGCGCCTCGAGGTAGAGCTCGCGGGAGAGCGGATGGCGCGCCAGCTCGCGGCACGCCGCCGGCGGCACCAGCCAGCGCCGGCTTTCGGGATTGAGCGGCCACGGGGAAGGAATGGGCATGGATCAGAACACCAAGATCGTCCAGCTTAATGCCAAGAAAAGGCATTTCACCCGATATTAGTGCAGTGCTACAAGACCAACATCATCCAGCACCGGAGACTCCCATGACCCTGCGCCACATTCCCCTGCTTCTGGAAGGAAGCTTCCAGACCAGCTCGACCCGGGACTGGCTGCCGGTTCGCAACCCCGCCAGCCAGGAAATCCTGGCCGAGGTGCCGATGGCCACGGCCGGCGAAGTCGAGCGCGCCGTCGCCTCGGCGAAGGCGGCGTTCAAGACCTGGCGCGAAGTGCCGGCGCCGCAGCGCGCGCGCATCATGCTGCGCTATCAGGACCTGCTGAAGCAGCACCACGACGAGATCGCGGAAATCCTCGCGCAGGAGACGGGCAAGACCTTTGCCGACGCCAAGGGCGACGTCTGGCGCGGCATCGAGGTCGTCGAGCACGCCTGCAATGTTTCCTCGCTGATGATGGGCGAGACGGTGGAGAACGTGGCCGGCGGCATCGACACCTATTCGCTGGTGCAGCCGCTCGGCGTCTGCGTCGGCATCACGCCGTTCAACTTCCCCGCCATGATTCCGCTCTGGATGTTTCCGCTCGCCAT
>JAJNDL010000063.1 GCA_021156385.1 Moraxellaceae bacterium
GCCGTGATCGTGAAGAAGGTCGATGCCAAGACACGCGCCAAGGTCGGCATCAACGAACTGCTGCGCGCCGACTGAGACTGCCATGCCCACCGTGTACGGAATCAAAAATTGCGACACGATGAAGAAGGCCTTTTCCTGGCTGGAGGGGAACGGCATCGGTTACGACCTTCATGACTACAAGAAGTCCGGCATCGATGCTGCCACCTTGGCTCGCTGGGAAAAGGTCTTGGGCTGGGAGACGCTGCTCAACCGCCGCGGTACTACCTGGCGCAAGTTGGATGAGGCCACCCAAGCCGGCATCAACCGGGAAAATGCGCTGCGCCTGATGCGGGAACAGCCCTCCCTGATCAAGCGTCCCGTCGTCGAGCACGGCAAGAGCCTGCTTTGCGGCTTCGACCCCGATGCCTGGCACAAGGCCTTGGCAGGCTGACGCACTAAAACGCCATTGCATCCATACACGATTGGCGCAAGCCTTGGTCCGCCCGGTACAAAGGAGAATGAAAATGCCCCGGAACGCCCTGATTGCCTCCCTGTTCCTCCTGTTCAGCGCTCCGGCGCTGGCCCAGGTCATGCCGCCCACCTATCACCGGGTGGAGTTCATGACCGAAGTCGCGCGCCAGGTTCCTAACGACCAGTTGAATGCCGTGCTCAGCGTCGAGCTTTCCGACAAGGATGCAGGCCGCCTCGCGCAGCAGATCGCCACGATCGTGAACGACGCCATGAAGAAGGCAGCTGCCTATCCCACGGTGAAAACCACCAGCGGCAATCAGAGCACCTGGCCCATCTACGGCGAGACCATGACGTCTGCCAGCAAGCTGCAGAGCTGGCGCGGCCGCGCCGAGATTCGTCTCGAGTCCAAGGATTTCAGGACCACCAGCGAGCTCATCGCGAAGCTGCAGGAGAAGATGCAGTTGAACGGCCTGACCTTCGAAGTTGCCCCGGATACTCGTCGCAAGGTCGAAGAAAGCCTCACCGCCGAGGCCATCGGCGCCTTCCGCAGCCGCGCCGAAAGCATCCGCACTGCCTGGAATGCCAAGGGCTACCAGCTGGTCTACATGAACCTCGGCTCCGCCGGCGGCCCCATGCCGCCCCAACCCATGATGCGAATGGAAAAGACCATGGGCGCTGCTGATGCAGTGCCTGCGCAGGACGTTGCGGGGGGCGAGACCCGCCTCGTGGTCACCGCTTCCGGCAGCATCGAGCTGCAGCCCTGATCGCGCTTTCAACCAGGACGAAAACCACGATGCCCAATGCCAAGCAGTTCTTTTCCGGAAAGAAAACCCTCATCACCGGCGCCGGTAGCGGTATCGGCCGCGCCACGGCGTTCGAACTCGCCGGGGCCGGCGCCCACCTCATCCTCTGCGACCTGAACCGGGAAGCAGTCGAGCGCACGGCAACACTCGCGCGCGGCATGGGAGCGATGGCCGAGGCCCATGTCGTCGACGTCTCGGACTGGGACGACATGCAGGCACTGGCCGCCAAGGTACACAAGGTGCACGGTGCGCTGGACATCCTCGTCAACAACGCCGGTGTCGGCCTGGGCGGCGATTTCCTCAGCACCACCGTCGAGGACTGGCAGTGGGTGATCGGCATCAACCTGATGGGCGTGGTGCACGGCTGCAAGCTGTTCGCGCCGGCGATGGTGGAACGCAAGGCCGGCCACATCGTCAACGTCGCCTCCGCCGCCGGCTATTACGCCGCACCCGACATGACTGCCTACTCGGCCAGCAAGCATGCCGTCATGGGCCTCACCGAATCGCTGCGGGCCGAGCTGGCCGTGCACGATATCGGCGTCAGTGCCATATGCCCCGGCATCATCAACACCAATATCGTGGCCAGCGGCCGCATGCGCGGCAGCACCGGCCAAAACCAGGACAAGCTGGTGGCCTTCTACCGCCGCCGCAATTACGGCCCCGAGCATGTCGCCGCAGCCATCGCCGATGCCGTTCGCCACAACCGCGCGGTGACGCCGGTGAGTCCGGAGGCCTGGCTGCTCTACGGCGCCAAGCGCTTCACCCCGGGCATCCTGGACTGGGTGGGCCGCAACCCGGTGCTGAGCAAGCTGCGCCCCTGAGGAAGCACCATGGAAAACGCCGGCTGAAGCCGGCGTTTTCGTTTCTGCCCCTCGCACGGCAAGAGTCAGCGCACCGTACCGATCACCGCCTCAAGTCGCGCCTGCTGCATGATGGACTTCATGTCTTGTACCGCCATCGCGAGACCAGAAAAAACGGCACGCGCCACGATGGCATGACCGATGTTCAACTCGTGGATGGCAGGCAGCGCGGCAATGCGCTGGACGTTGTGGTAATGGAGGCCATGGCCGGCATTCACGACGAGTTCCTGAGCCGCGTACTCCACGCCCTCGCGGATGCGCATGAACTCCTGCTCCACGGCCTCCGGACTTTCCGCATCAGCATACGCACCCGTGTGGATCTCGATGGTGGGTGCGCCGGCCTTGAAGGCGGCATCGATCTGGCGCGGGTCGGCATCGATGAACAGCGAGACGTCCATGCCCTGTCCGCCGAGGCGCTGGCAGGCCTCGCGGATCCTGTCGAAATTGCCGACCACGTCGAGGCCGCCTTCAGTGGTCAGTTCCTCGCGCTTCTCAGGCACCAGGCAGACATGCGCAGGGCGGATGGCCTCCGCGAAGGCGAGCATCTCTTCCGTCACCGCCATCTCGAAATTCATGCGTGTCTGCAGCACCTCCGCGATCAGGCGGACATCGCGCTCCTGGATGTGGCGACGGTCCTCGCGCAGGTGCAGCGTGATGCCGTCGGCCCCGGCTTCCTCGGCGACGAGCGCGGCCTGCACCGGATCGGGATAGCGCGTGCCGCGCGCCTGGCGCAGCGTGGCGACGTGGTCAATGTTGACGCCCAGCAGGACGGGATGGGACATGGCGTGGTCTTCCTAACGGTCTGGCATGGCGAGGAACAGTTCACGGCTCTTCAGGGGCTTGTCGCCCAGCAGGCGCGCCAGTGCCGCACGGTGGATGCGCTTGGCCGCCTGTGCCGTGTCCTGGTCATGGAAATTCCCTTCGGCCAGCTTCAGCAATACAGCGCCACTGAAGCCGGCCTCCCTTCCGTAGACACGCATGAAGCCGCGCTCCGGAAAATATTCATAACTGTGGCCGGCAACGACCGCTTCACCGCTGTCGCTGTCGTGCGCGAAGTCGATGCCGTAGCCCAGGCAATCCAGCAGCCGCACCTCGAAGGCTCGTAGCAGTGGCGCGGCAGGTGCGCCCTCGGCCAGTCGCCCCAGCGCCTCCGCATAGCCCATGAAAAGCCCGGGCTGTGCTTCCTCGCGCGGCAACAGCCGGGTCAGGACTTCGTTGAGATAGAAGCCGCTGAACAGTGCCACTCCGGTCAACCGCAGCGCCGGAGCCGTCACCTCCACATGACGCAGGTTCCTGAGCTCGCCCAGCCCGGCCGCCTCCAGCATCATGGGCTGGAATAGCTGCGGCACACCGCCCTTGCCACGCTTGGCACCCCGCCATACCGCCGACAGGCGCCCGGCCTCCGCCGTGAACACCTCGATGAGCAGGCTGGTCTCGCGATAGGGCCGCGTATGCAGGAAGTAGGCGTGCAGCAGGCTGGCCACGGTGCCGGCCTCAGTCGTCGTAACCCAGGCTCTTCAGGGCACGCTCGTCGTCGGACCAGCCCCCCTTCACCTTCACCCACAGCGACAACATGATCTTGCTGTCGAAAAGCTTTTCCATGTCCTGGCGTGCCTCCATGCCGATGCGCTTGAGACGCTGCCCGCCTTCGCCGATCACGATGGCCTTCTGTCCATCGCGCTCGACCAGGATCAGCGCGCCGATGCGGCGGAGCTTGCCTTCCTCCTTGAACTCCTCGATTTCCACGGTGAGCTCGTAGGGCACTTCGTCACCAAGCTGGCGCATGATCTTCTCGCGCACGATTTCCGCGGCGAGGAAGCGAGGCGAGCGGTCGGTGATCTGGTCCTCGGGAAAGAAAGGCGGCGAGAACGGCAGGCGCGCCGCCACCAGTTCCTGCAGGCGGCTGACGTTGTGCCCCTTCAGTGCCGACAACGGCACCACTTCGACGAAGCCATGCAGTCTGGTCAGCTCCTCGATGCGCGGCAGCAGCGCCTCCTTGTCCTCGACAGTGTCGACCTTGTTGATCACCAGCATGGTCGGCACGCCGGACGCCTTGATCTTCTGCACCACCAGCTCATCGTCCGGCGTCCACTTCAGGCCGTCCACCACGAAGAGGACGAGGTCGACCTCACGCAGCACGGCCGTGGCCGTGCGGTTCATGTAGCGATTGATGGCCTTGCGCTCCTCGCCATGGATACCCGGCGTGTCGACGTACACGGTTTGCGTGTTGTCTTCGGTGACGATGCCGAGGATGCGGTGGCGCGTGGTCTGCGGCTTGCGCGAGGTGATGCTGAGCTTTTGCCCGAGGATATGGTTGAGCAGCGTGGACTTGCCCACATTGGGGCGACCCACGATGGCCACGTAGCCACAACGGAAATCGGTCGCATGCCCGGCCGATTTCCCGAAAAAACTGCTGATGACGTCGTCGTTACTCATTGCTGTCCTGAATGCCCAGTTCCCGTAGGGCGGCGGCGGCGGCTTCCTGCTCGGCATGGCGGCGGCTGGGGCCGCTGCCCGTGGTCGGAGCCACCAGCCCTGCTACCTCGCAGGTCACCTGGAATGACTGATTGTGCGCCTCGCCGTCGATGCTCACCACAGTGTAGACGGGCAGCACCTGGCGCCGCCCCTGCAGGAACTCCTGCAGGCGGCTCTTGGAATCCTTGATGACGGTCTCCTGCCCCACCAGATCCAGACGGTTGCCGAACCAGGCCAGCAGCCTCTCCCGGCAGGTCTCGATGCTGCTGCTGTCGCGGTAGATGGCGCCCAGCACGGCCTCGACTGTATCCGCCAGGATGGACTCGCGGCGGTAGCCGCCGCTCTTGAGTTCACCCGCACCGAGACGCAGGTACTCGCCCAGCCTGAGGTCGCGGGCTACCCCGGCCAGGGTGTCCTGCTTGACCAGCAGCGCCCGCAGGCGAGACAGCCTGCCCTCGTTTTCCTGGGGAAAGCGGTCGTAGAGTGCATCGGCAATCAGGAAGTTCAGGATGGAGTCGCCCAGGAACTCGAGGCGTTCGTTGTTGCGCGCACCGCTGACGCTGCGATGCGTGAGGGCGAGCTCCAGCCAGGCGAAGTCACGGAATTCGTAACCCAGCGCCTCCATGAGGCGCTGGGTCTTGTCGTCAATAGTCGGCCTTGAGCTCACTGCCGTAGGTCTTCTTGAAGTGCATCACCACGTCGAGGTTGCCAACGAATTTCTTGCGCACTTCGTAGTCGACGATGACCGTCAGCTTCTTGTCGGCGAAGGAGTACTGGAAGTCGTCTGCTTTCTTTTCGCGGATGTTGTTGATCTGGAAACGGTTCTCAAGGCCACGCTTGAAATCGGCGACGCTGTTGCCGCGGCCGTCTCGGAAAAGCGAAACGATGATCTTGTCTATGGTGTAGTAGTCGTAGTAGGCCGGTCCAATGGCAGCGGCGACCTTGATTATCAGTCCACCAGCGCCAATCCACGCCAGGATACCAAGATAAGAAATGCCCTTTTGCCAACGACGCATGACGTCACGCCCCCCACTGCTGGATGATTGTTGTTTTAATAAGCCTGCGATAAAGGCTTACTGCACCTTACCATCGCGTCCAAAGGTCGGCAAATGCAGTCCCGGGTCCTTGTGCATCCAGATGAGCGAGGCCTTGCCGACAATGTAGCGGTCGGGCACAAATCCCCAATAGCGGCTGTCACGGCTGTTATCGCGATTGTCGCCCAGCATGAAGTAGCTGTCCGGCGGCACGACCTGGTCAACCAGAGGGCTGGATATCTCGCGTCCCTCTTCATGGCGGATCATGAACTCGCGCTCGCCGACCCTTTCCTTGTAATAGAGCTCCCAGGACTCGGCGCCCTCGAACTGGGTGCGCACACGCGGCAGCTCCTCGTTGTTCACGAAGACACGGTTACCCTCGACGCGCACATGGTCGCCCGGCACGCCGATGACGCGCTTGATGAAGTTCTGGCGGGGATTTTCCGGATACTTGAATACCATCACATCGCCGCGTTGCGGCTTGCCGATGGCCAGGATCTCGGTGCCTGCGACCGGAAGGCGCAGACCGTAGGCATACTTGTTGACGAGGATGTAGTCGCCGATCTGCAGCGTCGGCAGCATTGAGCCCGAAGGAATCGTGAAAGGCTCGAAGAGAAAGGACCGCAGCAGCAGGACTACCGCCAGCACCGGGAAGAACGAGGCCGAGTACTCGACCAGCGCCGGTTGGCCACCCGGCTGTCCCGCCGGCACCTCCTCCTTCTGTCCTGCCGCCGCCAGGAGCGCCACCCGGAAACGCCGGGTGACTGTCACGTACAGGAGCCAGAACAGCCCGGTCACTGCCGTGGCCACTACCAGCACCAGCGAGAAATCCACGTCCTGGCGCATCAGGATCACCAGCAGGAAGAGCGCGCCCAGGATGCCGACAACGACATTCGCCATCAGCTTCGACAAGGGCGGCTCCGCCACCAGGCTCCGCAATGCGCCTGCATCGGGAGCCTCGCCAGCGGCCAGCCGAGCCGCAGCCTGGCGTTGCCGCAACGGCAGGGCTATGAACGTCTCCAGCGCCCACAACGTGGTTGCGATGGCCAGTACGATGGTCAACAGCTGCATCAGGGTCATTTATTTGTCCACCTTGAGCACGGCCAGGAAGGCTTCCTGCGGGATTTCCACGCGGCCCACCTGCTTCATGCGTTTCTTGCCTTCCTTCTGCTTCTCGAGAAGCTTCTTT
>JAJNDL010000064.1 GCA_021156385.1 Moraxellaceae bacterium
TCGAGGATGACGACGGAGAGCGGCGGCCCGTGGCGCCTGGAGCGGGCCACTTCCTTGTCGAGCAGTTCGATGATGCTGCGCCGGTTGTGGATGCCGGTGAGCATGTCGGTGCGCGAGAGCACGCGGATGGTGGCCTCGCGCTCGCGCCACCAGGTCAGCACGCGGTCCGCCAGCGGCAGGATGATGAGGATGTGCGGCAGCGCCATGATGTAGACGCTGTTCAGCCAGAACAGGCGGCTGGCGGCATCCTGCGGCGGCACCATGAGCGGCGCATACGGCAGGTGGCCGGCCGCGCTCTGGTAGCTGACCCAGGCCAGGTAGCCGAAGGCGATGGCCATGCCGAACAGGACCGGCAGGCGGTCGAGCAGGATGAAGCCGATCAGGGGCGCGCCCAGCACCACGATGCCGGCGGCGAAGGAGGTGCTGCCGACGGCATAGCCGCAGTAGGCCATGGTGGCCGCGTAATAACCGGTGCCGAGGAATTCGAAGGACAGGAGGCCCGGCCAGCGCCGGCGGATGGCGAGACCCAGCGCCACCAGCGCCGTGGCGCCGGTGAGCATGATCCAGAGCGCGAAGCGCAACTGCTCGGCGACGGCGACGTCGATCAGCAGGTCGCGGTCGGGCCGCAACTGCACGCGGTCGATCCAGAGCAGATAGGACGCGAAGATGGGGACCAGCAGGGTGAGCGGGATCAGGCCCTTGTCGACAGCGCGCCACTCCAGCATTCCGGTGAGCTGCTCGCGCAGGTCCTTGAACAACGGCATCACTTCTTCTCCTGCGATGGCAAGCGTCCGCTTCGGCAACGCCGCATGTCGCTGATGCTTTCTCCCGGGGCCGCGTGCCGGCGCCCGGCCCAAGCAGAAAAGTCCGGCGCGCGGCGCGCCCGGAGGCGGTCGCAGGGCATCGGGACAGGGGGTGGCGTGCGCGCCGCGCGACATCCGGGCGGGACCGGACTCGGAAAGAGCGCTACCTGCGGCAGGCCGTACGCAGAATCGCCCGGCAGTTCCGGGTCAGGGCACCGCCGCCGCAGCGCGCGCCGCATTGGACGCCGGCCGCCGGCATGGCGGCAACCGCCGGGCGCATCGTGGGGTGGTCAGATTTTTTGCGCGGCCAGCCAGACGTCGACGGACAGCGCCTCGACGCGATTGCGTCCGGCCGCCTTGGCGCGGTAGAGCGCGGCGTCGGCAACACGGATCAGCGCATGGAAGTCGGGCGTCGTTGCGGAGGGCGATGCGGTGCCGCCGGTGCCGGCCGCACCGAAACTGGCGCTGATGAAGAAATTCTCGCCGCTGTCGGCGGTGACGACGATTTGCGCGAGCTGCCGCCGGCAGCGTTCCAGCAGCATCTGCGCGGCCTCGAGACCGGTGTCGGGCAGCACCAGCATGAATTCCTCGCCGCCGAAGCGGCCTACGACGTCGCTTTCGCGCACTGCGCCCTTCAGCACCTCCGCGGCCTGCTGCAGGACGCGGTCGCCGGTGGGATGGCCCCAGGTGTCGTTGATGCGCTTGAAGTGGTCGAGGTCGAGCAGCGCCACCGTGAGCGGCATGCCGCTGCGCGCGCTGCGCTGCGCTTCCTTCTCCAGGCGCTCGAGGATGCTGCGGCGGTTGTGCGCCTGCGTCAGGATGTCGGTGCGGTTGATGTCCTGGATCTGCGCCTCGCGCTCGCGCCAGCGGCCGAGCACCTGGTCGACCAGGATGAGCACCACCGCCAGGGTCGGCGTGAAGAAGATGTAGATGCTGTAGATCCAGTAGGGTTCATGCAGGTGATAGGCCGGCCCGTCCAGCGAGATGATGGGCGCGTAGGGAATCCAGCCCAGCGCGCCGGCATAGGCCGTCACGACGATGGTGACGAGCGCCACCGCCCAGACCTGGAGCACGATGTAGCGGCGGAAGAGCAGGAAGCCCACCACCGGCGAACAGGCGAACATGACGCCGGTGGGCAGGTACATGATGCCGAGCACGAAACCGTCGGTGAGCAGCGAGAGCGAATAGAACTGCAGCCCCAGGTGCTGGAACCAGCGCGCGTCGGGCGCGCGGCTCTTCAGCCACACGCTCATCGCCACCAGCACGGTGGCGATGGCGAGCTCGGTGCCCACCAGCCAGAACGCGCGCGGGTACCAGGCGGGCGCGACGAGCGAGGCGACGTCGTCGCGCTGCAGGGCGTAGAGCATCCAGCCCAGCGCGCCCAGCTTGATCAGGATGGTGAGGAAGACCACGAGCCCGACCTTGGCGACCGGGCTCCATTCGCGGGTGCCGGCGAACAGGCGGCGCCAGCCTTCCAGGCTGCGCCACCAGGGCTTGCCGTCGACGTTCTCGAGGAAGACCCCGGTGTTGCCCGGCACCGTCGAGAGCCGGCGCAGGCGGCCCTGCCAGAGGGCGGCCGGCATGGCCGGCGACAGCGATGCCGCCGCCAGCGGATCGAGCTCCGGCAGTGCCGCCTCGACGATGCGGTTGCGGCCGCCCTGCTTGGCCTCGTAGAGCGCCTCGTCGGCGAGCCGCACGAGCAGCTCAGACGACACCGGCGCCGCGCCGCCGCTGCAGACGAGCCCGAAGCTGCCGCTGACGGGGATGGCCTCGCCGTTGTCGGCCGTCGCCACCAGCGCCGCCAGTGCCGCCCGGCAGCGCTCGGCCAGCTGCAGGGCGCCGTCGCGGCCGGTGTCGGGCAGCAGCAACAGGAATTCCTCGCCGCCAAAGCGGCCGATCTCGTCGACCTGGCGGATGCAGCCCTTCAGCACTTCCGCGGCCTGCTGCAGCACGCGGTCGCCGGTGGGATGGCCCCAGGTGTCGTTGATGCGCTTGAAGTGGTCGAGGTCGAGCAGCACCACGGCGAGCGGCGTGCCCTGCCGGCGCGAGCGCGCGATCTCGTTGTCGAGCAGGTCGAGGATGGAGCGGCGGTTGTGCACGCCGGTGAGCGCATCCGTCAGGCTCTGCAGCAACACGCCCTCCTCGCGCTTGCGCCAGTGCCCGAAGACGAGCGCGGAGAGCACGACGAGGCAGAGGATGTGCGGCGCGGCGAAGAAGAACTGGCTGTGCGTCCAGAGCAGCGCGCTGGCCGTGTCGTGCGGCGCCTTGAACATCGGCGCATAGGGCAGCCAGCCGTGGGCGGCGCCCAGGTTGCTGAGCAGGATGGCGGGAAAGGCGATAATCACCGCCACCACCGTGGCCGGCCGGGAGATCAGTGCAAAGCCCACCAGCGGCGCGCCAGTCAGCACGATGCCGATGACGAAACTCAGCGAACCGACCATGTAGCCACCCCAGACCTGGGACAGCGTGTAGAGCGCAACGGAGAGGTAGACGAACCAGCCGGATTCGGGCGAGCGCAGGCGCAGCGCGAGCCCGAGCAGCGTGACGAGCACGCCGCTCCCCATCCAGAACGCGAGCATGGGGATGCCAGCGATGACGACGTCACGGTTGACCAGCTTGCCCGACGGGTCCCAGTAGAGCAGGCAGGCGATGCCGACGAAGTAGTGCAGGTAGGTCAGCACCATCAGCACGGACGGAATGCAGGCGCGCGCGACCCCGCTCCAGTCCTGGATGATGGCCAGCTGCCGCCGCCAGGTATGCATGATCATTCTTGAGCTACCGGCTTTCTAATTCTTGTTTTCGCTTGCTGCGGAAGATGGCCTTTCTCCGCGCGCCAGGCAATCGCCGTCGTGCCTGCAGGCGCAATCGGCAGCACAGATGGTGCCGGAAAGCGCCGGCAACGGGCTGCCGGCCCTGCGCTCCGGCCGAGACCGGCCGGTACCGCCTAGTCTCCGCCGGCCTCCGGCACCGCCTCGCCCTGGGCGCGGCGGAATTCCTGCGGACTCTGGCCGGTGGCCTGGGTGAAGGCCCGCGAGAAGGCGGAGATGTTGGTGAAGCCGGCGCGGTCGGCGATGGTCTTCACCGGCAGGCGCGAGCGCAGCAGCAGGCGGCTTGCCAGCCCGATCTGGATCTCGGTGCGCAGCTCGCGGTAGGAGAGGCCCTCCTCGCGCAGGTGGCGGGCGAAGGAGCGCGAGGACTGGTTGAAGCACGCCGCGACCTCCTCGAGGTGCGGATAGCTGCCCTCCTCCGCCTGCGCCTCCAGGTACTTGCGCACGCGGTAGCCGAGCCGGGCATGGTTGCGGATGTTCTCGCGCAGCTCGGCGATGCCGGCCTGCGCCTGCTGGTACATGAGCGGCGCGTAGTAGTCGTTGCTGCGTGTCGCGTCTTCCTTGCGGAAGGCCAGTGCGCTGACCGGGGCACCGAATTCGGGCGCGAAACCGACCCGGCGGTAGAACTCGGCCGGTAGGGCGCGTGCATGCGCCAGGGCCACGCCCGGCTGCACCTGGCCGCCGGCGGTGTTGCGCAGGATGCCCGCCGTCATCAGCAGGACCAGTTCGAGGAAGGCTTCGGCGACATCGCCGAAGCCTTCACCGAGGCGGATCTCGAAAATGCGGTGCTCGGCGGTCTCGCGCTCGGCGATCTCCAGGGCGGGAGCCAGCAGCGGGCCGTGTTCGCGCCAGATCGCCATGGCGTCGCCGAAGGTCGGCGCCGACTCCATGGCGAGGCCGATGGGCCCCATGTGGCGGGCGCGGATGTCCTCGACATAGGCCTCGAGCAGACCCTCGCGCCCGAAGCGCTGCACGGCGAAGCGGAAGACTTCGACGAATTCCGAGTGGCTCACCACGGAAGTGTTGAGGTCGCTCTCGCCGATGTCGATGTCGAGCAGCGCACCGAGGAACTCGATCCAGTCGGCCTGGCTGAGGTCGAAGCGGGACAGCGTCTTCTGCGGCATCTGCAGGACGAAAAGCGGAAGGAAGGCTTCCTGGGGAGTGTCATTCATTGTTTTTATGGCCGGCTGACTCCGGAGTGCCCGACCCGGCCGGGACTGCCTGCGGGACTGCCGCCATTGTCGGCACGTCGCAGCGGTTTTGCCAAGCCCCGGCAGGGCGTCTCCGCCTCAGGCCAGGGTGCCGACCTCGACGCGGTTGCGGCCGGCCTCCTTGGCGCGGTACAGCGCCGCATCGGCGGCGCGGAACAGCGCTTCGCCCTCCGGTATCGCCAGGGCGCTCCCGGCACCGGAGCCGACCACGCCGAAGCTGGCGCTGATGAAGAAGTTGCTGCCGCCTTCCGCCGTCACCACCGTGGCGGCAAGCTGCGCCCGGCAGCGCTCCACCAGCGCCCGGGCGCCTTCCAGAGCGGTGGCCGGGAGCAGCAGCAGGAATTCCTCGCCGCCGTAGCGGCCGATGTGGTCGCCATCGCGCAGGGTCGCCGCCAGGATGCGTGCCGTCTCCTGCAGCACCCGGTCGCCCGTGGGATGGCCCCAGGTGTCGTTGATGCGCTTGAAGTTGTCGATGTCGAGCACCACCACGGCCAGCGGCACGCCGCTCTCCCGCGCCCGCGCCACTTCTTTCTCGAGCAGGTGGAGGATGCTGCGCCGGTTGTGCACCTGCGTCAGGGTGTCGGTGCGCGACAGTGCCACCACCTGCTCGCCGCGCACGCGCCAGCGGCCGATGGTGTAGTCGGCCAGCATCACGATGACGGCCATCGTGGTCCAGGTGAAGTGATGGAACGACAGCACCCAGAACAGCGAATGCGGCTGGTGGCGGTCCATGCCTTCGGCCAGGGCCGGCGCATAGGGCACGAGGCCGGTCGCGCTGGCGAAGCCGAGCACCACCACCAGGAGCAGCGGCGTGGCGAGCGACCACCACACGATACGGCGCTCGAAATACAGGAACCCCACCAGCGGCATGCTCACCAGCATGATGCCGGTGGAAAAGCCCAGGATGCCGATCACGTGCCCGACGCCGATCAGGCTGAGCCCGAAATACTGCTGGCCCACGACCTGGTAGAGCCGCGAGTCCGGCCAGCGCCGGCGGATGAGCAGGCCGACGGTGATGAGCACGCCGTAGCCGGCGATGACGCCGGTCATCATCGTCATGGCCGGCCCGTGCATGGCCATGTCGACCAGCGAATCGCGGTCTTCGCGCAGCAGCAGGTAGACGGCCCAGACCATGTAGTTGGCGAAGAGCGCGATGGAGAGGCCGAGGTGGAAGATCTGCTTGTCCACCGGCGACCAGGTCTGCCAGCCGTTCAGGAATTCGCGCAGCAGCTGCAGCGCGCGTGTCTTGGGCGGCGCCGCCTCGCGCATGACGCGCGGCGTCGTGGCCGGCACGGCGGCGGGCGTCGCGGCAATCTCCACCGACTCGATGCGGTTGCGTCCGCCCTGCTTGGCGGCCGCCAGGCGGCCGTCGGCGGCCTGCACCAGCGCCTCGGCGCTGATACCGGCCGGCGTCGCGCACCAGGCGAGGCCGAAGCTCGCGCTCACCGGGATGCGCTCGCCGTCGTCCGCCGTGACGACGAGCCCGGCGAGGCCGGCCCGGCAGCGCTCGAGCACAGTGAGCGCCACCTCGTGGCCGACGCCGGGCAGCAGCAGCAGGAATTCCTCGCCGCCGAAGCGGCCCAGGCTGTCCTCGGCGCGCAGGCAGCCGCGCAGCACCTTCGCCGCCTCTTTCAGCACGCGGTCGCCGGTGGGATGGCCCCAGGTGTCGTTGACGCGCTTGAAGTGGTCGAGGTCGAGGATGGCCACGGCGAGCGGCCGGCTCTCGCCGCGCAGGCGGGCGAGCTCCGCCTCCAGCTGCGCGAGGATGCTGCGCCGGTTGTGCACGCCGGTGAGGCCGTCGGTGAGGCCGAGCCGGAGCACGTAGCCCTCGCGTCGCTGCCAGAGCCCGAGCATGAAGGCCATGGCGACGATGCAGATGCCGAGGTAGGGCGTGGCCA
>JAJNDL010000065.1 GCA_021156385.1 Moraxellaceae bacterium
CGCAGCCGGTTCAGCACCGTGGCGTCGAGGCCGGTGCCGACGGCGGCCAGTGCCACCGAGAACGCATGCAGCCACCAGAGCTGCGCTGCCTGCGGATGACGGCTGCCGGTGACGATCCCGCCGAGGCCGAGCAGCAGGACGACCGCTGCCATGGCGTAGGCGCGGCGCGCCACCGGCGGCGTGGTGACGTGCAGCAGGGCGAGGGCGGCGGCGAAGGGCAGCAGGCAGAGGGCCAGCACCCGGCCGCTGTCCGGCCCGGCCACGGCAAAGAACCAGGCCAGCAGCGCGTACAGCGCCGCGATGGCCGGCAGGCCGGGCGTGTCGCCGGGGTCGGTGCCGGGGCTCATGCGGGTGGCCGCTCAGGCCAGCAGCTGCGCGACGAAGGCGGGCACCACCTGCCCGGCCGGGCCGTAACGGTGCTCGTCGAAGGCACTGCGCGTGACGGTCGGCTCGAGGTTGATCTCGACGGTATGGGCGCCGGCCAGGGCTGCCTGCTGCACGAAGCCCGCGGCCGGATAGACGTTGCCCGAGGTGCCGATGCTGACGAAGAGCGTGCAGGCGGTGAGTGCCTGGTAGATGCGTTCCATCGCGTAGGGCATCTCGCCGAACCAGACGATGTCCGGACGCAGCGTGCCGGTGGCGCCGCAGCAGGCACAGGCCTGCCCGGCGGCAATCTCGCCTTCGATGCGGTAGCGGCGGCCGCTCTGCGTGCAGAACATGGAGCGCAGCTCGCCGTGCATGTGGATGAGGTTCTGCGTGCCGGCGCGCTCGTGCAGGTCGTCGACGTTCTGCGTCACCACCAGCACCTCGCCGGGATACTCGCGCTCCAGCCGGGCCAGCGCTTCGTGCGCGGCATTGGGACGGATGGCCGGGTCGGCGAGCTGGGCGCGGCGCAGGTTGTAGAAACGCTGCACCAGGGCCGGGTCGCGGGCAAAGGCCTCCGGGGTGGCGACGTCCTCGATGCGGTGTTCCTCCCAGAGGCCGTCCTGGGCGCGGAAGGTGCGGATGCCGCTCTCGGCGGAGATGCCGGCACCGGTCAGCACGACGATGCGGTGGGCTTGCTGGGTCATGGTCCTTCTCCGGGGCATGGCGCAGGATCGCCTGCGACCGTGGATCGTGTGCCGGCAGGCCTGCGCGGACGGCATTCGCGGGGTTGGCCGCTGCCGCGGTCCCGGAGCCGTGATACGGCGGACGCCGCGCAGCCAAGGCATTTCGGCCATGCTATAACCGGAGAAAACGCCACGCCAAGGAGGCCGCATGACCACTGCCGCCCTGCTCGAGTCTGCCGCGCCCCCCGACATGGAGGCCGTGCGCCGCGAACTCCTGCGCCTTGACCTCAGCCTGTATGCGCCGTTGCGCGGCGCGCTGGCGCAATACGGCGCCTACTACGGCATCGACTTCGAGCGCAGCCTGCCCGGCACGCGCCACCACCTCGGCTGGTTCGAGGCGCAGGGCTACCGCATCGCGGCCAATGTCTTCCTGCCGCCGAACGCACAGGGCACAGTTTTCATCCTGCACGGCTACCTCGACCACGCCGGGCTCTACAAGCACCTCATCCGCGACTGCCTCGAGCGCAACCACGCCGTCTTCATCTTCGATCTGCCGGGGCACGGGCTTTCCAGCGGCGCCCGCGTCGACATTCCGGACTTCGGCGACTACCAGCAGGTGCTCGCGGAAGCGCTCACAGCCTACGGTGCGCAGCTGCCCAGGCCCTTCCACGGCGTCGGCCAGAGCACGGGCGCGGCCATCCTGATGGACCATGTGCTGACGGCCTGCGCAGAAAAGAAAACGCCGGCCTTCCGCAAGCTGCTGCTGCTCGCGCCGCTGGTGCGGCCGGTGCAGTGGGCAAAGATCCGCTTCGGCTGGTGGCTGATCCACCATTTCAAGAAGACGGTGCCGCGCGTCTACCGCACGAACAGCAGCGACGAGACTTTCCTGCGCTTCGTGAAGCAGGCCGACCCGCTGCAGGACGATGACGTCCCCATGGGCTGGGTCGGCGCGCTGAAGCGCTGGGTCGCCCGCATGCATCGCCTGCCGCCCGCCGATTTCCCGGTGCTGCTGGTGCAGGGCGAGCGCGACGAGACCGTGGAGTGGCGTTACAACCTCGGCTTCGTGCGCCGGCACTTCCGCGTCGAGCAGGAGCAGCTCCTGCCTGAGGCCTCGCACCAGCTCGCCAACGAGCGCGCCGACCTGCGCGTGCCGGTGCATGACGCGCTGGCGGTGCTGCTGTCCGGACAGTAGGCTGGGCGGCTCCGGATTTTCAGGCGTGGCCCTTGCTGCGCCGCGGTTAGCACTTTGACAGGGGAATCCTCCAGATGACGTCCGTCACCATGCACACCTGGCGCTTTTTCCGCGCCGGCGGTTTCGACCAGGTGCAGATCGACACGCCCGCCGACCTCGCCGCATTGCGCACGCTGGACCAGAAACTGTGGGCGGCGCTGGCCTGCCCGGTCGACGACCTCGAGTTCGACAAGCGCACGCTGCAGTACATCAACGACGACAACGACGGCCGCGTGCGCGCGCCGGAACTGGTCGAGGCGGTGGAGTGGACGCTGGCGCGCCTCGCCGACCCCGCCATCCTGTTCCGCAACGAGCCGCTCGCGCTCTCCGCACTGAAGGACGACGACACCGGGCAGCGCCTGCGCGCCACGGCCCGCCACCTGCTCGCCCTGGTCGGCAAGCCCGGCGCCGACAGCGTCAGCGTCGACGACACCGCCGACCTGGAAAAGATCTTTCCGCCCGACAAGCCCAATGGCGACGGCCTCATCCCGCCCGACTTCACCGTCGACGAAAGCCTGCGCGCCGTCATCACCGACATCATCGCCTGCATGGGCGCGGAGAAGGACCGCGGCGGCACCGACGCCGTCTCCGAGGCGAAGGTGCGCGAGTTTTTCGTACAGGCCGAGCAGGTGCATGCCTGGTTCAGGCGCGGCGACGACAGCGCGCTGCAGCCCTTCGGGGCGACGACGGCCGGCGCCATGCAAGCGCTGGAGGCGGTGCGCGAGAAGATCGACGACTACTTCCATCGCGTCGCGCTGGCGGATTTCGATCCGCGCGCGGCCGCGCTCATGAACGGCGAGGAAGCCGAGCTGGTGAAGCTCGCCGCGCGCAACCTGTCGCGCGTCGAGGAGGCCGCCAGCCTGCCGCTGGCCGTGATCCACCACGGCGAGCGCCTGCCGCTCGCGCGTAGCATCAATCCCGGCTGGCGCCGCGCCCTGCAGGAATTCCGCGCGCAGGTCGTGACGCCGCTGCTCGGCGAGCGCGAGCACCTCACCGTCGCCGACTGGGACGCCATCACGCAACGTGCCGCCCCCTACCGTGCCTGGCAGGGCGAGCGACCGGCGCTCGCCATCCTGGAGAAGCTGACGCCCGAGCGCGTCGCCTGGATGGTCGAGAACGACTACCAGGAAAAGCTGCTCGACCTCATCGCGCAGGATCGCGCCGTCGCCACCGAGGCCGACAGCCTGATCGAGCTCGACAAGCTGCTGCGCTTCCAGAAGAACCTGGTGACGCTGCTCAACAATTTCGTGTCCTTCCGCGATTTCTACACGCGCCGCGCCAAGGCCGTGTTCCAGGCCGGCACGCTCTACATCGACGGCAAGAGCTGCGACCTCGTGGCGCGCGTCGGCAAGATCGAGGACCACGCCAAGATGGCGAACGGCAGCGGCAGCTTCCTGCTGTATTGCGAATGCCGGCGCCGCACGCCGGGCGCGGCAGGGCAGCAGGAAAAGATGAACATCGTCGCCGCCGTGACGGCAGGCGACGAAGGCAATCTCATGCTGGGCCGCAACGGGCTTTTCTACGACCGCGACGGCGTCGACTGGGATGCGCAGGTGGTGAAGATGATCCAGAACGCCATCAGCGTGCGCGAGGCGTTCTGGCTGCCCTACCGGCGCATCGCCCGCCTCATCTCCGAACAGATCCAGAAGATCACCGCGAGCCACGACCAGTCACTCGCCGACAAGGCCAGCGCGCGCCTCACCGCCGCGACGCAAGGCATGGAGCCCGGCGACGAGCCCGTCGTGGCCGTTGCCGAGGCGCCGCGCGCGCCCTTCGACATCGCCAAGTTCGCCGGCGTGTTCGCGGCCATCGGCCTCGCCGTCGGCGCCCTCGGCACGGCGGCGGCCACGGTGATGGCCGGCCTGCTCTCGCTGCACTGGTGGCAGATGCCGCTGGCGCTGTTCGGCGTGATCCTGCTGCTCTCGGGGCCTTCCATGGTGCTGGCCTGGTTCAAGCTGCGCCGGCGCAACCTCGCGCCCATCCTCGATGCCAGCGGCTGGGCGGTGAACACGCGGGCGCGCATCAACATCGGCTTCGGCACGGCGCTGACGCAGCTCGCGACCCTGCCGCCGGGCTCGGCGCGCTCGTTGCGCGACCCGTATGCCAAGCGCCGCGCGCCCTGGGTGTGGCTGACGGCGCTGCTGCTCGTGGCGATCTTGGCGCTGGCCTGGGTGTGGCAGCGAGACGGGTGGCTGACATGGCTGTTCTGATTCAGGCCGCGTAGAGAACGGCAGTCGGAATGCCGGCGAAAAATAAAAAGGCAGGACGATGTCCTGCCTTTTTCATTGCCGCGGTGCGCGTCAGTGATGGCGGATGCCGCGCCCGTCCATCTGCAGCACTTCCACATGCTTGTGCTGGCCTTCCGGTTCCATCTGCCCGATCTTCTGCTCGAGCTTGAGCTTCAGCGCTTCCAGCTTCTCGCCGAGATCGTCGAGGTCGACGTTGCTGGCCTCGGCCTCCTTCATGATCTGGCCTTCCTCTTCCTTCACGTGGTGGTGCACGTACTCGCGCAGCACGGTGACGTGGGCATCGAAGTAGGCGTCGTCCGGTCCCTTGCCGTCGATCTTGGCGATCAGCTCCTTCAGGGATTCGTGTTCGACGAAGGCCTCGTCGAGCAGGTCGGCCTTCACCTTGCCGCGCAGCGCGGGATAGAAAAGTTTTTCCTCGATGTGCGCATGCAGCATCAGCGCCTGGCAGATCTCCTGCACCACATCGACCTTGTCCTGGGGGGTTTCCGCGGTCTCGTATTGCAGGAAGAGCTTGTCGACGGCGCGATGATCCTTCTTCAGCAGGGAAATGGCCTTGGGATCCTTCAGGAACATGGTGTTCTCCCGGTTGTCTCAGACTTTCGTCCAATCTGGCACAGGAATTCCCGGGCTGAGCTGCTTCCCTGTAGGCGATTTGTATTAGTTCCAAAGGGCCAGGCCGGGACGGTCGTGCCCCCTCGCCGGACGGGCCTCCGCAGCGATGGATGGGGAGCGGGATGGACATATTATGTCTTGACATATTATGTCTGCAGCCCGACAGTAATCGCATCTGCCACTGGAGGGTCCAATGAACGCATTACAACAACAGATAGCCGGGCTGGATGCGCTGGTCAGCGCGCGACTCGGAGGGGCAGCGGTAGAGCTGCGTCCGATTCCGGGCTCGGTCCCGGTCATCCAGGTCACGGTCGAGGGGCGCGAGGAGCTGCCGATCTACGTGACCTGCGCCGAGCCGCAGATCCTCTGCGTCGTCTACCTCTGGGGGGAGGACGAGGTGAAGCCCGACCAGCGCACCACGCTGCTCGAGACCATGCTCGACCTGAACGTATCCATCCCGCTGTCATCCTTCGGGCGCATCGGCGGGCGTTATGTCCTGTTTGGCGCGCTGGCGCGCAATGCCAGCGTGCAGGACATCGCCGAGGATGTGACGGTGCTTTCCGACAATTCGCTGGACGCCCTCGGCGCCTTCAGCGAGTTCCTGAACTGAGGAGAAGAATCATGTCCGTGCTGAGCAAGCTGGTGACCCTGATGCGCGGCAGCGTGCGCGAACTCGGGGAGAGCGTCATCGACGCCAACGGGACCCGCATCTACGAGCAGGAAATCGTCGATGCCCGCAACAGCATCGCCCAGGCCAAGAACGACCTGACCCTGGTCATGGCCAAGGAGATGCAGGCGGCGCGCGAGATTGCGCGCCTGAAGGGCGAGATGGCCCGCTACGAGACCATGGCCGTCGAGGCCCTGAACAAGGACAAGCAGGATCTCGCCGAGGAGGTCGCCCTCAAGGTGGCCGAGATCGAGGGCGAGATGGAAGCGCAGGTGCGCATGCATTCCGACTACGCGCTCAAGGTCGCCAAGCTCAAGGAGCTGATCAAGACCGGCGAGAACCGCGTGCGCGAGCACGAACGCGAGCTGGCCATGGCCAAGACCACCGAGAGCGTGTACCGCGCCACCGCGACGATCTCGCAGAACGTCGGCGCCGGCGGCTCCAAGCTGATGACGGCCAAGGAATCGCTGGACCGCATCAAGCAGCGCCACCAGGACCTCTCCGACCGCATGCTGGCGGCCGAGCAGCTCGACAGCGAGACCGGGGCCAAGGCGCTGGAGAACAAGCTGGCGGCGGCCGGCATCGGCGAGAACGTCGAGCGCAAGAACAGGGTCATGGAGCGCATCCGGGCGCGCCAGGCCGCGGAGTCCGGCGACCAGGGTGGCAACGCATGACGCAGCGCGGCGGGCCCGAGCGCTGGCAGCGTTCCGAAGCCGCCATCCGTGCCGTGCAGGTCGCCTTCGATGTCGAGGAAGGCGTCATCACCGCGGTGCGCAAGGCCGCCTTCGAGAGCGGACTGTCGACCTCGGACCAGGTGCGGGTGATCCTCGGGCTGACGGTGATCCGCCAGCCCAAGCGTCCGCGCCTGACCGTGTCGCTGTCACCGGATGATTACGCCGAACTCGGCGCGCGCTACGCCGGAGATCGATCCGCCGCCGCCGTCGCCGCGCCGTCGTTGAACGCAGCAACGTAACAAGAAATGGCCGGCCCAGCCGGCGACAAGAAAAAAGGAATGCCATGGCTGGTCTTTTCGACACCCTCGTCAGCTATCCCACCGCAATCTGGACGGCGCTACTCGGCGTCGTGCTGATCTACTGGGTGCTGGCCATCATCGGCATCGTCGATTTCGAGTCGAGCGGCATCGATGTTGACCTCGACACCGATACCGACCTGCACGCCGACGGCGCCGACCTCGGCGCGATCGCCAGCTATGTCGTGGCCTTCGGGCTCAACGGCGTGCCGTTTTCCATCGTCGTCAGCCTGATCGTGCTGATCGGCTGGTTCCTGACCGGCATGTTCTCGATCTACGTGCTCGCCTGGGTTCCGACCGCCTTCCTCAAGGCCATCGTCGGCACGGGCGCATTCATCGCGTCCTTCATGCTCGCCATTCCGTTCACGGCGCGCATCGTGCGGCCCATGCGCGGCCTCTTCGTCACGCACGTGGCCCGCTCCAACCACAGCCTCATCGGCCAGACCTGCAAGGTCCTGACGCTGGAGGTCACCGAGAAGTTCGGCCGTGCCGAAGTGGCCGAGCGCGGCGCCGGCCTCAACATCCGCATCTGGGCAAAGTCGCCCAACACCCTCACCAAGGGATCGCTGGCGCGCATCGTCGAGTACGACGAGGCGGGCACGCGCTACCTGGTCGAGCCTGAAACCGAAATCTGAACGACACCCGGTCACGGGTTAATTGATGGCGAAGGAGTCGCTATGGGGTTGATCGCGTTTTTGCTGGCGCTGGTGGGCTGGATCTGGAGCATACGCGCCGGAATCTCCGTCGGGCTGCTCTGTGCCGTGCTGAATTTCCTCTTCCCGCCGCTGGCGCAGATGATCTTCAGCGCCTACGAGCCGGAAGTGCGGGTGCCGACGGTCGTGCTGCTGGTCGGCCTCGCGCTGATGGCGCTGAACGGCAAGCCCGGCCAGATGCCGGTGGACACGACGGTGGTGCAGGCTGAACAGGTGGGGACCGTCCACGCACCGGCGTGACGACGGCTGCAATTTCAATGACGACGCCCGGCGCTCCGGGCAACATGGGGTACAAGAAAAATGGAAATGGTGTTTCTGACTAGCGGCATCGTTGCCGTATTCCTCTTCGGCATTTTCATCATGTTCGCCAAGTTCTACCACAAGGTGGAGCAGGGCTACGCGATGATCGTCAACACCTTGCGCTCGGAGCCGGACGTGACCTTCACCGGCCGCATGGTCTACCCCATCATCCATATCAAGGAGCTGATGGACATCTCGCTGAAGACCATCGAGATCGACCGCTCCGGCAAGGAAGGCCTGATCTGCAAGGACAACATCCGCGCCGACATCAAGGTCAAGTTCTTCGTGCGCGTCAACAAGACCACCGAGGACGTGCTGCGCGTGGCGCAGGCCATCGGCTGCGCGCGCGCCTCCAGCCAGGAAACGCTGGAGGAGCTTTTCTCCGCGAAGTTCTCCGAGGCGCTGAAGACCGTGGGCAAGGCCATGGACTTCGTCGAGCTCTACCAGGCACGCGACCGCTTCCGCGACGAGATCATCCGCCAGATCGGCGACGACCTCTCGGGCTATGCGCTGGAAGACGCCGCCATCGACTTCCTCGAGCAGACGCCGCTGGAGAAGCTCGATCTCAACAACATCCTCGATGCCCAGGGCATCAAGAAGATCACCGAGCTGACCGCTGTCGAGCATGTGCGCACCAACGAGCTGCGCCGCGACGAGGAAATGCAGATCAAGAAGAAGGACGTCGAGACGCAGGAAACCCTGCTCGAGCTCGAGCGCCAGCAGGCCGAAGCCACCGCCCGCCAGGCCCGTGAGGTTGCCTCCGTGCAGGCGCGCGAGCAGGCCGAGGCCCAGAAGATCGAGGCGGAAGAGCGCGCCAAGGCGGAAGTCGCCCGCCTGCTTTCCGAGCAGCAGATCGCCGTGCAGAACGAGAACATGCTGCGCGAGAAGGAAGTCGCCGAGAACAACCGCAAGCGTGCCGTCGCCATCGAGGAAGAAAAGGTGACGCGTGCCCGCCAGCTCGAGATCGTCGACCGCGAGCGCGAAGTCACGCTGCAGGAGATCGAGAAGGACAAGGCCGTGGAAGTGCAGAAGAAGGCGATCGCCGACGTCATCCGCGAGCGCGTCATCGTCGAGCGCACCGTGGCCGAGCAGGAAGAAGCCATCAAGGAAGTGCGCGTGGTCTCCGAAGCCGACCGTACCCGCAAGTCCGTGGTGATCGCCGCCGAGGCCCAGGCCGAGGAAAAGCTCACCATCGATGTCAAGGCCGCGGAAGCCGCCGAGCGCGCTGCCCGCCACAAGGCCGCGCAGGAACTCACCCTGGCCGAGGCCATGCTCAAGGTCGCGGAGAAGGAAGCCGAAGCCAAGAAGCGCGAAGCCGAAGGCGTGGAAGCCATCACGGCGGCCCCGGGCCTGGCGCATGCGCGCGTGAAGATGGTCGACGCCGACGCCCTGCAGAAATACGGCAGCGCCGAAGCGGAAGCCCTGCGCCTCAAGCTCGAAGCCGAAGCCGTGGGCAAGGAAAAACTGGGCCTCGCCGACGTCAACGTGCGCACGGCCGACGCTGACGCGATGGTCAAGCAGGGGCATGCCGAAGCCGAGGCCGTGCAGGCCCGCTTCGAGGCGGAAGCCCGCGGCCTGCGCGAGAAGTTCGGCGCGATGAAGGAGATGAGCCCGGAAACCCGTGCCCACGAAGAGCTGCGCCTGCGCCTGAACAACGACCACGTCGAGACGCTGAAGATGATCGACGCGCAGAGTTCGATCGCGACGGAACAGGCCGAGCTGCTCGGCAAGGCGCTGGCCAACGCGAAGATCGACATCGTCGGTGGCGAGGGCGACTACTTCGAGCGCTTTGCCCGCGCGCTGGCGGTAGGCAAGGGCATCGACGGTGCCATCCACAAGAGCACGACGCTGCAGACGGCGCTCAGGGACCACCTGAGCGGCGACCGCGACATGGTCGGCGACTTCAAGGAGCTGGTCGGCGCGCTGGGCGGGGCGTCCGGCGAGATCAGCAACCTGTCGATGGCGAACTTCCTGCAGCGGGTCATGAAGGAAGGCTCCGACGAACAGAAGAAGAGCCTGCGCAGCCTGATCGACGGCTTCGGCAACCGCCTTCCCCGCGGGGAAGGCGCCCGAAAGGCGGAGAAGGGGAGGCGGCCACCGAGCGGGCCGGCTTCCCCGCATCCCGACCCTCTCCGGAGAGAGGGAGCATCCATGTGAGCGTCGTAGCCGATGAGCCAGACACCTGACAACACCACTGCCGACAGCGCCAACGACCAGGCGGCCGCAGCCGGCGGCGGCTATGAAATCCTCAAGCGCCGCCTGGAGACGCAGGGTGTCGCGCTTGCCGAGAAGGCGAAGCGGCTCAATGAGGCGCGCATCGCCGAATTCGGCCGCTCCGAGCTCAAGCTGCAGGGCCGCCTCGCCGCGCGCACCGAGAACAACTGCGTCGCCCGCGACATCGTGCGCGTCGGCAGCCTGCTGGTGTTCGGCTACAACGTCTTCATCGGCCTGCGCAAGGAAACCGCGGTCGCCGACGTCTTCAGCCTGTACACGCTCAGCGAGGCCAACGGCAGCCATGATCTCGTGCCGCAGCCGCTGGAGGGCAGCTTCCTCGCTGATCCGCGCTTCACCGCGGACTTCCGCGAGCTCTATGCCTATTACAAGAACGCCAGCCTGACCCAGTTGCGGGTGCACCAGCACAAGCTGCTGGCGGCCTTCCGCATCGGTGCGCAGGTCACCGACGTGCGCGTCTTCCGCTGGGAGATCCGCGAGGACGGCACGCTCCAGTACATCGACAACCGCGGCGAGCGCGACATCGCGCTGCCGCCGGCCTATGACTTCGAGTGGGCGCTGACCACGCGCGAGCACCACGTCAACGGCCGCCATCCGCACATCAACATCCTCGACACCATCTTCGTCGAGACGGTGAACGGCGACCTCACCATCAAGGTCGAGAACAACACCGAGACCGGCCTCGGCATCTACAGCGAGCCGGTGCAGGACCGGAACCAGTCCCTCGCCGATGCCGACATTGCGTTCGCCAAGCTCGGCACGCTGATCCTGCTGCGCGTGCGTCCCTATCGCGAGGAGACGACGCGCTATCTCGTCTTCAATGCGCGCACGCAGCAGGTGGTGCGCATCGACGCCATCGGCAAGAGCTGCGTACAGCTCCCCGAGGACCACGGCATCATCTTCCCGGGCGGCTACCTCCTGCAGTCCGGCGAATTCAAGCGCTTCGACCTGCCGCCCGAGCAGACCGAGGGCCTGCGCTTCAAGCGCATGCTGCGCTCGCCCAACGGCGAGGACGTGCTCTACGTCTTCTACGAGCCGGGACGCGGCGGCTACGGCCTCTTCACCTACAACCTGATCGAGAAGACGCTGGGCACGCCGCTCATGGCGAGCGGCTATGCACGTTTCGACGACGGCCGCGTGCTGGTCTTCCAGAGCGAGGGTGACGAGCCGCTGCGCTCGCACGCCATGCAGGTCTGGCAGACGCCCTTCACCAGCGACGACCATGCCCGCCAGAGCGCGAAGCAGAACACCTTCTTCGGCCGCATCGGCAATCCCGAGCTGGTGCGCGGCGTCTCCGAGCTGCTCGCCATCAGCCGCGCCGTGCGCGAGCAGGCGCCGACCCGCGTCGCCTACGACGATCTCGTGCGCCAGTGCACGCGCGTGCTCGACGCGCACTTCTGGCTGGACGAGGCCGATGCCGGCAACATCGCTGCCGACGTGCGCGTGGTCGCCGAGACGGCGCGCAACACGCTCGACGAGTTCGACAAGGTCGCGGCGCTGCGCCGCGAGGCTTCGCGCCAGCTGCAGCAGGCGCAGGCCGCACAGCACCAGCTGCTCACCGATATCGCCGCCACGCTGTGGCAGCACCCCAACGACTTCGTCACCGCGCTCTCGCGCCTGCAGACGCAGCGCGGCCAGCTCCATGCCCTGAAGGACGTGCGCTACATCGACGTGGCGCAGATCGAGGCCATGGATGCGGCGCTGGAGGAGGAAGAAACGCGCATCGGCGAGAAGACCGTGGCCTTCCGACGAGACGGCCAGGGGCTTGGACCTGCTGACCGGCCTGCTCTCCAGCCTGCCGGGCGGCGATGCCGTGGTGCGCTCGCGCATCCTCGATGAAGTCTCGACGGTGTATGCCGAGCTCAACCGCATCCGGGCCGAGGCGCGCAACCGCCACAAGTCGCTGGGCACGGAGGAGTCGCGCAACGAATTCGCCGCGCAGATGCGCCTCTTCGGCCAGGCCGTGGAGAATGCGCTGGACCTGGCCGACACGCCCGAGAAGTGCGACGAGTCGCTGACGCGCCTGCTGGCGCAGATGGAGGAGCTCGAAGGCCGCTTCGGCGAGCAGGACGCCTTCGTCGCCGACCTCGCCACCAAGCGCGAAACCGTTTACGAGGCTTTCGCCGCCAAGAAGCAGAACCTGCTGGATGCGCGGACCCGCCGCAGCCAGACCCTGACGGAAGCCGCGCAGCGCATCCTGGCCGGCGTGCCCAAGCGCGTCGCCCAGCTTGCCCGGCTCGAGCAGGTGCACGCCTATTTCGCCTCCGACCCGCTGCTTGCCAAGCTGCGCACGCTGGTCACCGACCTGCGTGCGCTCGATGCCCAGGTGGCGGCCGACGATCTCGAGACCCAGCTCAAGGCCGCGCGCGACCAGGCCATCCGTGCCATCCGCGACAAGCAGGAGCTGGTCGGCGAGGACGGCAGCACCATCCGCTTCGGCAAGCATGCCTTCACCATCAGCCGCCAGCAGCCCGACCTCACCATCGTGCCGCACGAGGGCGAGCTCTTCTTCCATGTCACCGGCACCGATTACCGCGCGCCGCTGGTGAGCGACGAGCTGGCCCGCCTGCGCGAGTTCTGGGAACAGGCGCTGGTGTCGGAGACCGCGCAGCTCTACCGCGGCGAATACCTGGCGGGGCTGTTTCTCGCCGCCGTGCGCGAGGGCCGTGAATCACTCACGCACGAGGAGCTCGGCCGCCTGGTGGCGGCCAACGACGAGGCGGCCCTGCTCGAGCACCTGCGCCGCTTTGCCGCGCCGCGCTACCAGGAAGGTTATGTGAAGGGCGTGCACGACCAGGACGCCGTGAAGCTGCTGCGGGCGCTGGTCGGTATGGAGTCCGCCGCCGGGCTGCTCGTCTACGGCCCGGCAGCCCGCGCCCTGGCGCTGGCCTGGTGGAGCGTGACGCAGGATGCCGCGGCGCAGGAGGCCTGGCGCCGCCACGCCCGCAGCGCGGCGCGCCTGCGCCAGCTCTTCGGTGCGACGCCGGTCGCCGACCCCGAGGCAGAAAAGCTCGTCGCCGCGCTGACCGCATTCGCGACGGAAAACCGTTTTCCCGAGGCACGGCAGTCCGACGCCGTGCTGGGGCTGCTCGCCGCCGAGGCCGCCGACTACCTGCTCGCCGAACTGGCCGGCACGCACCCGGCCTTCGTGGTGAGCGGCAATGCCGAGGACCTCGCCACGGCCTTCACGCGCTATCTCGAGCGTGCCGGACAATGGCAGGAGTGGCACCAGCAGCTCGGCGCACTGCCGGGCCCCGAGGCCTGGCGCCAGGCGCGGCAGTGGCTGTGCCGCTACACGGAAACCCAGGAACCGGCGCAGCTGGCCTTCGTGGAGGAAGCCGCGGCACGGCTCGCCTTCGGGCAACCGCGCGAGCGCCGCAATGCCGTGCTGGAAACGCGCCTCGAGGGCCTGCTCGGCGATTCACCGCGCCTCCAGGCCGGTGCGCTGCTGCTGAACCTCAACGATTTCCATGCCCGCTTCCGCGCCCACTGCACGCTGGTCGTGCCGGGCTTCGAGCGCCTGCAGCAGCTGCGCCAGGAAATCGTCGCGAAAGAGAAGCAGCGCCTGCGCATGAACCAGTTCCAGGCCAAGCCGCTTTCCAGCTTCGTGCGCAACCGCCTGATCGACGAGGTCTACCTGCCGCTGGTGGGCGACAACCTCGCCAAGCAGATCGGCTCGGCCGG